>CAZAAF010000503.1:0-3862 GCA_964482575.1 uncultured Verrucomicrobiota bacterium
CTCGCCGGAGATGCACTGGGAGTTCGCCGTGCGCCACGACCTGCGATGGCTGAAGCGTTGGGGACTGGCCTACTACGGCTGCTGCGAGCCGCTCGACCGGAAGATGGACATCCTCCGCCGCATCCCGAACCTGCGGAAGATCTCCGTCAACTACCGCTGCAACCTCGACCGTATGGCCCGCGACATGGGGCCGGCGTATGTCTGGAGCTACAAGCCCAGCCCCGCCGTGCTGGCCGAGGACGGCTGGCGGTCGGAACTGGCGCGCGCCGAGATGGCCGCGGTGGCGGAAAAGGCCCGCGCCACCGGCAGCCACGTGGAGTTCATCATGAAGGACATCTCCACGGTGCGGTATCATCCCGAGCGGCTCTGGGACTGGGCGCGCGTCGCGATGGAGGTGTCGGAGCAGTTTGCAAAATAGCCGTCCCGTGAAAGCGACACCCGCCTCTATGTTCCGCACACCGGACGGCACGAACCACGCGCTCACCTTCATGCTCGTGTGCAGCCTCTTCCTGCTCTGGGGACTCTGCAACGGCATGATCGACGTGCTCAACAAGCACTTCCAGAACTCGCTCGGCGTCTCCAAGGCGCAATCGGCGTTCGTGCAGGGCGCGTGGTATGCCGCCTATTTCCTGATGGCACTGCCGTCGGGCTGGGTCGCGCGGCGGTTCGGCTATCGCGGCGGCATCCTCGCGGGGCTCGTCATCGTCATCGCCGGCTCGCTGCTGTTTGTGCCGGTGACGAAAATCCACGCGCCGCAGGCGGTACTGTTCGCGGCGTTCCTCGTGCCGCTCTTCATCGTCGGCTCCGGCCTGACGTTCCTGGAAACGGTGGCCAATCCCTACACGACCGTGCTCGGCCCGGTGGCGTCGGGCGTCTCGCGCATCAACCTCGCGCAGAGCTGCAACGCCGTCGGATGGATTCTCGGCCCGATCATCGGCAGCACGTTCATCCTCTCCAAGACCGAGCACGTCAACCGCAGCAACGAGGCGCTCTATCTTCCCTACCTGTTCGTGGCGGCCATCGTCGCGGTGCTGGTGGTCGTCTTCCTGCTCGCGCCGGTGCCGGACCTGCATGCCCGGCAGGAGGCCCGGGCCGCGGCGCGCCCGACACAGCACGAGCGGCCGTTGTTCAAGGAATGGCACTTCGTCCTCGCCATCGTGTCGCAGTTCCTCTACTGCGCCGCGCAGACGGGCATCTTCAGCTTCTTCATCAACTACGTGAAAGACCCCGCCTACATGCCCGCGCTGCCGCCGTGGCTCGCGGACCTGCTGCCGAAGGACACGAAGTATCTCCACGACGGCCTCTGGCACCTGACCGAATACGGTGCCGGCATGCTGCTCTCCGTCGCGTTCGGGTTCTTCACCCTCGGACGGTTCTCGGGCAGCGCGCTCCTGCGGTTTGCCGCGCCGCACCTCACGCTCGGGTTCTACGCGCTGGCCAACGTCGTCATGATGGCCCTCGTCTGGCTCGGCCTCGGCTGGGTCTCGGTCGGCGCGCTGGTGATGAGCTTCTTCTTCATGTCCATCGTGTACCCGACCCACTTCGCGCTGGCCATCCGCGGCCTCGGCGAGCGGACCAAGCTCGGCGCCTCCTTCATGGTCACGGCCATCGTGGGCGGCTCGATCATGCCGATCCTCATGGGCTGGCTGGCGGACCATTACTCGATGGGCGTGGGGTTCCTGATGCCGCTGGCCTGTTTCGCCGCCATCATGGGCTACGGCTTCGGCTGGCGCCGGTTCTTCATGCACGATATGGAGCCCGAGGAGGGCGGGGAGCGTAAAGCGTAGAGCGTGAAGCGTAGAGCGTGAAGCGTGGAGAGTGGAGAGTGGAGAGTGGAGAGTGGAGATTCGGAAACCGGGGTTCAACGGACACGAATGTCCGTTCCACGGCGATCTCCGGCTTTTGAATTGAACGGAGACGCCTCAGCGCAACTTTTCCAGCATCTCCAGCAGGGCCGTGACAATTTTCGTCGAGGCATCCACTTCGAGGCGGTTGGTGCCGAGCCACGTCTCATAACCGCCGAGCTTGTGCTGCTCCGGCGTTGGCAGGTAGCCGAGATAACCGTGCGCCAGTGACACGACATAGGTCGGCTTGAACGGGCTGCGCTTCTTCATCTCGAGGCCGATCTCGACAAAAACCTCCGTGGGGATTGTGGCGATGCCCGCGTCGCCGATGCGGAACGCCTGCAGCGGGATCGGCCCGCGTGGCGGGTAGTCGTTCACGTGCACCGTGCGGTCGGCGTAGATTTCCTCCAGCGTGTCCGGCTTCTTGCCTGGCTTGATTTTGGCAAGGAGGCCCTTCGCTCGTTCCAGTTGCTCCGGCGTCGGGTGGCGGAAACCGATCTCCATCTCCTGGAACGCCGCGCCGAGCGGCACGGTGTCGTGCCACTGGATCGTCTGGTAGGCCTTGAACGCGGCCGCCGCGACGTCGTTGGCCACCAGCCGCATCTTCTCGTAGGATGCCATCTTCTCGCCCGGCTTCGTGAAGTCGATGTTGTTGATGTTGCCGCTGGTGCCGTTGCTCATCATCGCCACGAACGGCGGCTCCTGCCGGTCCGCGCCGAGCAACGACTGCATCCGGTCGCAAAACATCCCGTAGTAGTCCGCCGAGATGTCCGCGCCGCGCACGCCGCCGACGTAGTGCAGCGAATAGTTGGCCAGCAACGCGATCGGCCGGCCCTCGGGCGATTGCACGGCGATGAGGCCGATCTCCGGATCGGTCGGCCCGGCGGGCTTGACGAGGTCCTTGCTGGCGCGCGGCGGGTTCATCTTCACCAGGTCGTTCGTGCCGCCGAACGGCGTCACCGGCACCGTGCCGGGTTTCATGAACCAGCGCCGGTTGAACACGTGGCGCGGTTCGGAGCCGCTCGCCCAGCCGATGCGCGCGGGGGCGAGATTGTTGAGGGCGCAACGCACCGCGTCGGCGGCGCGGCGCGCGACAAACTTCTGGTACTCGTTCAGTTCCGGGCTGGTTGAGAAACGTTCGCCCAGCGCGCTGCAGGCCGAGTGCGTGTGCGTGGCGGAAATCATGACGTTGCCGGCGGGAATGCCGGTCTCCTCGTGAACGAGCCGCCGCACCTCGTCGCACAGGTAGCGCGACAGGCCGAGCAGGTCGCACACGACGAACGCCAGCCGCGTCTGGCCGTTGTCGAGGACGAGCGCGCGCGCGTGCAGGTCGTCGTGCACGTGCGTGGACGGGAACGGATGGAACCCGCCGATGATGGCGCCGCCGAGCGGCGGTGTGATGGTGCTGGTGGCCGCGCCGGCGCGGAACGCCGCGGGCGGGTTGGCGGCGACGGCGATCGACGCGCACAAGACGAGCAGGCCGGACAGGAACGGGAGGAGGGGACGGAGGCGTTGCGAGGTCATGCCCGCATTTTGCTCGCGTCCGGTTCCCCTGGCAAGCGCGGCTTTTCAATGGCCGCGTCCCGCCGCGACCGTCATTTCCGGCTGGCGTTGAGGAGGGCGATTCACTATTAGTTTCCGCCGCGGTCATCGGGCTCTTAACAGGAAACGCACGTCATGAAACACTGGACACGCAGGGACTTCCTCAAGACCTCCGTCTTTACCGGCAGCGCCGCGGTGCTCGCCCTCCACGGGTTCGCCGCCGACACCTCCGCCGCCGGCTCGGCCAACGGCGACGTTCGCATCGCCGTCGTCGGCTTCCGCGGCAAGGGCGCCCAGCACATCCGCATGTTCCACGACATTCCCGGCGTCCGCATCGCCGCGTTGTGCGACGCCGACAGCTCGGTCCTCAACAACCAGCTCCACAAGTTTTCCGCCAGGGACGAGAAGGTCACCGGCTACCGCGATTACCGCAAGCTGCTCGACACGGAAAAATCCCTCGATGCCGTCATCATCGG
>CAZAAF010000504.1:0-3861 GCA_964482575.1 uncultured Verrucomicrobiota bacterium
CATTACAACGGGGCTGCGCTTCGCCCGCGTGCAAATCGAAGCCGGCGCGGACATCATCGGCGTCGGCGATGCCGCGGCGTCGCTGGTCGGGCCGGAGATTTACAACGAGTTCGTCTGGCCCTACGAAAAGAAACTCGTGGACGGCCTGCATGCGATGGGCACGCGCGTGCGCCTGCACATCTGCGGCAACACGGGCGCCATCCTCGAGGGCATGGGCAAGCTCGGCTGCGAAATCGTGGACCTCGACTCGCTGGTGTCGCTCGCCGATGCGCGCCAGAAGATGGGCGCGAAGCAGGTGTTGCTCGGGAACATCAACCCCGTCTCCGTGCTGCGCGACGGCACGCCGGAATCGATCACCGCGGCCATCGCCGAGTGCCATCGCCAGGCCGGCCCGCACTACATCGTGGGCGCGGGCTGCGAAATCCCCCGCGACACGGCCGAAGCCAACGTCCTGGCCCTGACCCGGTACGCGCGGTCGCATTAGCCGCGGCGCGCATGCCGCCCCCAACGAAGGCATGACCCGCAACACCAAAACCCGGATTGTCCTGCTGCCCGGCCTGCACGGGACGCACCACTTGTTCGAGCCGCTGTTGCAACATTGCCCGCCGGAGTTCGAGCCGGTGGTGATCAGCCATCCCCGGGACCGCGAACACACCTACGAGGATCGCGCCGCCGAGATTCGAGGCCAGCTCAAGGGACACGGCCCGATGATCCTCCTCGGCGAATCGTACTCCGGGCCGCTGGCGCTCCGGCTGGCGGCGGAGAAACCCGAGGGACTCGTCGCCGTCGTGCTCGTGGGGACCTTCGTCCTGCCGCCGGGACCGCGCTGGGCGCGGTTTCTGCCGTGGGAGTTCATCTTCCGCATGCGGACGCCGGTCTATGTGTTGCGGGCGCTGGTGGGAGGTTCCAGCGGCAACGCCGCCATGGTCGTGAAGGCGAACGCCATTCTCAAGAGCGTCTCGAACAAGGTCCTCGCCACCCGGCTCCGATCCACATTGACCGTGGATGCGCGGCCCTGGCTCGCGGCCTGTCCGGTGCCGATCCTCTATCTCGAGGGCGCCAAGGATTACGTGGTCCGACGCCACTGCCTGAAAGCCATCCAGCGGCATCGTCCCGATGTCGTGTCCCGGACGCTGCCCACCTCCCATTTCATCCTCCAACTCGCCCCCGCCGATGCGTGGAAAGCGATCACGGAGTTTTTGAAAGGAGTCAAATCACGATGATCATGCGTTGCTTTCTCCCCCTCCTGTTGCTCGCCGTCAGCGCGCGGGCGGAACTGAAGACCGACATCCTGTTCGCGCAGGCGGGCGGGACGAACCTGATGCTGGATGCGTTTGTGCCGGAGGGGGCGGGGCCGTTCCCGACGTGCATCCTCGTCCACGGCGGCGGGTTCACGCGGGGCGACAAGACCGTGTTCATCAAGCCGCTGTTCGAGCCGCTGGGCAAGGCGGGGTTCACGTGGTTCAGCATCAACTACCGGCTCGCGCCGCAGCATCGCTACCCGGCGTGCATCGAGGACGTGGAGACCGCCGTGCGCTGGGTGAAGGCGCACGCGGCGGAGTACAAGGCCGACCCGAAACGCATCGCGCTCATCGGCGAATCGGCGGGCGGCCATCTCGTGTCGCTGGCGGGCGTGCGGGCGAAGGGCGGGACGTCCGTGGCGGCGGTGGTGCCGTTCTACGCGCCGCACGACCTGGAATCGCGCGCGAAGCAGCGCAACGCGCTCGGCCCCTCGATGGAAGCGCTGTTCGGGCTGACGGAGTTGAACGAGGCGGCATTGAAAGTCCTGCACGAGGCGTCGCCGGGCAGCCATGTCCGCCCAGGCCTGCCGCCGTATCTGTTGATCCACGGCACGAAGGACGACAAGGTGCCGTTCGAGCAGTCGGTCCAGTTCCAGGAGAAGATGAAGGCCGCGGGCAACGTGTGCGACCTGATCGTCATCGAAGGCGGCACCCACGGCATGGGCGGCTGGGAAAAGCTGGACCCAAGTTACAAGGAAAAGTTGATCGCGTGGCTCCGCAAGACGTTGAAGTGATGCGGTGACGACGGTCGGGGGAGAATGCAGATGACCAGACCCTGGATATGCGGAATCGGCGGGCTGTTGTGGCTGGGCTGCCTGGGTGCATCCTCCGTGGGCACCGGAGCGGAACACCCCCCGTCGCAATTCGTCTTCAAGACCGTCGGCGAGCGCAAGCTGACGGCCGATGTTTCCTACCCGGAATCGTGGCGGCCGGGCGACCGGCGGCCGGCGATTGTCTTCTGGTCGGGCGGCGGTTTTTCCACGGGCGAGACGCCCCAGTTCCGCCCACAAGCCGGGCATTTCGCCGCGCGCGGGATGGTGGCGATCCGGGCGGAGTATCGCGGCCGGATCAAGGACGGCGTCGGCGTGGACGAGTGCCTGAAGGACGCCCTCAGCGCGATGCGATGGATTCGCAAGCACGCGGCAACACTGGGCGTGGACCCGAACCGGATCGTGGCCTCGGGCGGGTCGGCGGGCGGATTCCTGGCCGCGTCGGTCTGGACGGCGGAGAACCTGCATTCGCCGGGCGACGACCTGTCGGTTTCGCCCAAGCCCAACGCGATGATCCTGTTCAATCCCGCCCTCGGGTTTGAAACATGGCGGAAAGCCCGCGTGGATGTGCCGCCCGGCCTGCCCGACCCGTTGCGCGACATCAGGAAGGGAATGCCGCCCACGCTGGTCCTGATCGGCACGAAGGATGAATTCCTCCCGGCGTGCCAGAGTTTCTGCGCCAAAGGACGGGAGTTGGGCGCGCGCATGGAAATCGAACTTTACGAAGGCCAGCCGCACGCGTTCTTCAACCGATCCCCCTGGCTCGAGAAGACCCTTGAGCGCGCCGACCGGTTCCTTGACGCCCTTGGTTTTCCAGCCAAATAACCGTCTTCGAAGCCCGTCCCCCACTACAACTTTTGTCGTACTTCTTTTCCGTTGTGCCCGCCACAGACCGGCGCGATGGTATGACCATGTTCGTCCAAGGAGTCCGAGCCGAGTCGTACAACCTCGGGCGTGAACGAGAGATCATGACACACGACGTACCATCCGCCATGACGCCAGCCGTCCCCGCCTCTCCCAACGGTCATTTCTCCCGTCGCGACTTTCTCCGGACCGGCGGCCGATGGGTGGCCGCCACGGCGCTGGCCCGGCTGGCGTCGAAGACCGGCGTGTGTTCCGCGGCCCCGCCCGCCGCCGCGGGCGCCGGATGGAACCGCCCGCAACTGACCGGGTTCATGCGCGACCTGGCCGGCTACGTGGTGGCGCATCATCTCCGGCGCGACGACTCCCCCATGCGCGGGATGGTCTATGAGTTTTACGATCCCGCGTCCAAACTGCAGGGGCACGGCGCGGGACTCGACACGATGCACGACGGGGCGTGGTTCGCCAACGCCTGCATCCTCGCCTACCGCGCCACGGGCGATGACTTTTATCTCGCCACGCTGCGCGACTGGGTCCTGCCGTTCTACATGACCATGCTGAACCACTCGGACACGCTGTTCCCGGAGCGGACCAGCGCGTTTTCCGACGGCCAGATACTGCCGGCGGAGCGCGCCGCGGCCTGCAAAGGGTTCGTGCCGTACTGGTGGGACGACGGGCATGGCGTGAATTTCGACGCGCGCGCCCGCCAGATGACGACGGCCGAGTTGCAGGGCAAGCTGGGTTTCACCAACACGCTGTCCGACCCCAACGACCGCAGCGGCCGGGTCAGCGGGTATTCACACGGCACGAGCAACCACATGGCGCTGGCGCTCTTTCCGATGCTGGCGAACGGGTGGCTGCTCCTGCGCGACCCGCAGATGGCCGAGGCCATCCACAACCTGCACGAGCAGCGCATTCACCAGTTCAAG
>CAZAAF010000505.1:0-3860 GCA_964482575.1 uncultured Verrucomicrobiota bacterium
CAGCACGTTGGCCTTGGCAAACTCGGCGGGCAGCGGTACGTCGAGCGCGTCCTTCTCCTTCGGCAGCGGTTGCACGGCAGTCTTGTTCGGCTTGATGATGCTGAACCGGCTCGCGTCCTGGCTCACAAACGGGTTGCTGCTGAACGAGAACTCCGGGTCGAGCAGATAGTAATGGATGGTCACCTCGCCGAGGTTCTTCCAGGTCAGCGCGATGGTCCGGTTCTCCACCTTGAAATCGAAGCCCGGTTCGCTCGCGGCCAGTTCGCCCTGTTGCTTTTCACGGTCCGGTTTGTCGTTGGCGGATTTCTTGGCCGCGGCGACGGGCTTGCCTTCGATCTCATCGAGTTGCGAGGTCACTTCCGCGAACAGTTTCTGCCAGCGCGGCACGGCAAAGTCGCGATACCCGGCCACGACCGTGCGGGCGTCGGCGAGGGTGCCCTCGTAGAAGGCCGCGTAGCAGCGGAGGTAATCATGTTGCACGCGCGTGGGCAACCGGCTGGCGTCAATCGTCTTGAACCGCGCCAGCGCCTCCTCGACGCGGTCCTGCAGGAATAGGTAATAGGTCACGCTCATGTTGTCCATCGCATCGAGCGCGGGCTTGTGGGCGAGGATGTCGAGCAAGTGCAGGTATTGGTCGCGCACGGCGGGATTGGCGATCCGCCATTCGTTGCCGAGCCGGTGGGCGCGCTGGTTGACCAGCGGCGAATACTCCAGGTGCTCGTAGGCGTGCCGCTCGATCGGGTCGATCGCGATCAGCTTGCAGGCGAGGCACGGGCCACACGAGGCCAGGAACTCGTCCTTGTGCCGCAGCCACTCGCGCAACGCCGGCGTGTCATTGTGCACCACCGCGTAACTGTAGATGACCTCGTTCCAGACATGATGCGCTTGCATGAACCCGGTCAGTCGCCGGAAGAAATTCACGCTCTGCCGGCAGCGCCACGCCGCACACTCGAAATCGAGCCGCTCGACGTTGTTCTGGTCGAGGAACGTGAAGACGTCCGCCTCGCTGCCGTACTGGGAGACGTAGTCCCACGACGCCTTGTCCAGTTGGGTGAGCTTGGCGACGACGTTGAACGCAAACGGCCGGGTTGCGGCGGCGCAATGGCCGGCGACGGCGACGTGAACGGGGTAGTGGGCGAACTTGTCGCCGCCCCTGGCCGGCGGGACGGGGAAGTAGAAATAGTACTCGAAGGTCTGGGTGGTATAAGGCTCCAGCCGCACGCGGCGTGAGTCGGTGGCCTTGCTGCCGAGGGCCGGCAGCGCGCCCTGCGGGATCTGCAGGAGCACCTCGGCCTTCACCGGCGCGCTGGTCGGGTTGGTGACGACCACGTTCGCGCCGTATACCGCGCCGGCGAGGAATTCCTCCGTCACGTATTTCTCGAACTTCTCATTGCCCTCCTGCCGGTAGCGGTCGCCCTGGCGGAAGAAGCTCTGCGAGACCAGCAACTCGCCCTGCGCGGCGGCGGCGGGCGCGGCGGGTTTGACCTCCTTGTGATAAAGGATGACAGGGCCGGCGGCGGTCATCTGCGGCACGCCATTGACGACCTTCGACGTGTGCTTGGGTGCCTCGAAAGGGAGGTCGAGCGCGGCCAGCGCGAGCATCATCTCGGTGAAGTTGCTGTGCGCCTCGGCGATGTTGGCGGAGACGAACGGGCCTTTGGCGCCGTCGGCGGTCCACTGGGCGTAGTCGCGCCAGAAGGCGTTGATGGTGACAAGGCGGTCGTTTTGCTGGCCGATGCGGAGATTGTAGTAATTGTTCTCCGCCCATTCCTTGGTGACGCCGAGCTGGCGGTAATAGGCGCGCACCTCGATACGGGCGCGTACGGTGGCGTCCGCACCGAAGTAGACGGCGCCAGCCCCAAGCATGTTTTTTGAAGCTACGACGATGCCGTTGACTGCGAGTCCGGATTTCGCGAGGGCGTCGCGACGTTCATTGGTGAGCAGCTGGACCTCCTGGAGTTCCTTGAATTTGTCGGTCGCCGCACTCGATTGCGGTTTTGGTGCCTCGGTATCTTCAGCACTGACCGAAAGACGCCGGGCTGCTTTCCTCGGCATTGGGGGTGGGGCGGCGGCGGGAGATGCCACCGCAAGAGCCGGCATGACGGCGGGGGGTGCGCCCGGAGCCGGCAGTTCGGCCGGGGCGGCAGGTGCCCCCGCGATCGCTCCGCCCAATGCCAGGATTCCGGCTGAAACCTGTGTTGCGCCCCCCCAGCCTGCATTCTCCAGCGCGCGGCCGCGCAGGGCGGTCTCGAAGAGGCGGTCCTGCTCGTCGGGGTTGGGTGGTACCATCTCCCAGAGTTCGCGCAGATGCCGCGCGGCGTTGGCGGCCTCGCCCTGGGCACGCTGGGCCAGCAGCGCGCGCTCGACGACGTTCAACTGTGCGTAGGCCCACGGTTCCTGGTAACGCGCCAGGGGATTGCCGAGCAGGAAGTCGTCCATGAACGTCTTGTCCTTCTTGTTGGCCAGATAGGGCCGCACCGTCTTCTCGAAGAACGCCGTGTCCTTCCGCCAGAGGAAGAAATTCAGTTCATGGCAGGCAAACTCGCCGTATTTTGCGCGCCGTTCCTCGTCGGTGAGCTTCGGCCATTGCAGCAGCCAGCCGAACTTCGCGAGGTTGCCGTCGTTGCTGAGCGTGGTGAGGAGCGCGTACACGCTGCCGAGCGTGTCGTAGGCTTCGATCCGGCCGGTGAGCGTGTCGGTCAGCGTGAATGTCTCGCCCGGCTTGAGCACGGCGATTTCCTTCTTCTGGGCGAACGGTTTGGACGGATCGAGGTTGTTTGCGAGTCGCAGGTCCGTGAACTTCGTGCCGGCCTCCGGCAGCGCGAACGATCGCCAGACGGCGTTCTCCAGGTCCTCGGCATACACCTGCACATGCTGGCGGTCGCCGAGCGCCTCGCGCGCGACGCGCACGACGCCGTTCTTGTCCGGCAGGAGATTGAGAATCACCGGTTCGCTGGCCGCGAGGAAATCGAGGGTGGTTTCCCCCGCGGCGCCAGCTAGGGCGCTGGGGACGGGCGTGGACACCACGCCGCCGCCGTATCGGGCCATGTTTCGCCCGCCGCGGGTGGCGCGGGCCATTTCGCCCGCTTTCTGTTCGAGTTCCGCCAGATCCGTGTCGCGTGTCTCCCACGGGTTGAGCAACAGGCCGGGGCGTGTGAGCATGTTGCCGGGGAAGATGCGGCCGCTGCGGCGTTCGAGGATGTAGCGATACTCGTCGCCAATCTCGCGGCCGCCGGCGTAGAGGTTCGGTTGTTTCGGCGGAACATTGGCCGCCGCGCCGAATCGGGCGAAACCGGCCAGTCCTCCGAACAGCCCGCGTCCCGGCTCGAACCGCGAGGCCGCCACGTGGACGCGCGCGAACGGCGAGCTGTTCGCGAGACGGATTTCGAGGACGTCCTTTTCGACGTTCACCCCGGTGATGTGGAGCGGGGCGGTGTCCTTCGCCTGAAGCTGGCGGTTCTTCCCCAGCAGCCAGCCGTTGCATGGCTTGCCATCGGTGACCTTGATCACCAGGTCGCGGTTGTCGTCGCGGAATCGCAGCGAGTAATCCCCGGCGGGCAACGGGGCGATGACCAGGAATTCGCCTTCGGTTTTTACTGCCGTCGTGCGGTCCGCCGTAAAGGTCCCGGAGCGGGTTTCCAGCAGCGAGAACGTCCGTGCGTGCAAGGGTTGCGGCACGCGGATGACTTCGCCGGTGCGGGCGTGGAGCACCTCCGGCCATGTCCGGTCGAAGTCCGCCAGCGTCCAGGTGCTCTCGCGGTTGTTCGGGCACTTCGAGTGCACGCAACGCAGGCCCGCCAGCGGGCCGAGCGCGATCCGGCCGCGCTCGTCGGTTCTCAACGCGATGTGTTGGGGGCGGT
>CAZAAF010000506.1:0-3098 GCA_964482575.1 uncultured Verrucomicrobiota bacterium
CGTCCTCCTCCCACACTCGGCCCCGTCCGGCGGTCCGCAATCTCACCACCCGGGCCTACGAACGCATCCGCGCGGCCATCCTCCGCGGCGACCTGCCGCTGGGAACGCCGGTGTCCGGCCGCCGCCTCGCTGGCTGGCTCGGCATGAGCCTGTTGACGGCGGCGCGCGCGCTCAAGCAACTGGAGAACGACGGCCTGGTTGAGAGCCGTCCGCGCTCGGGCACCCTGGTGCGGATGCCGACCAGCCAGGACATTCGCGGCCACTATGTCGTGCGCGAGGCGCTGGAGACCCAGGCGGCCCGCTTGTTTGCCGGGAAGGCCACGGAGGTCGAGCGCGAGGACATCCGGACGCTGGCCGCGCGGCTCGACGCGTTGTATGCGGATCCCAAACGCGACCCGCAGGCCGCCTGCCGGGCGCACATGGCGCTGCATCATCGCATCGCCGAATATGCCGGGTGCCCGGAACTGCTGAGGGCGATTGAGAAGAGCCACGTCCTGGTCCTGAACTGGCTGTACAACAGCGCCGCGGATTTTCACGAGCCGCCCAAACGCTGGCATCGCGATTTGGCGGCGGTCCTGACTGGCGGAAGTCCCGAGGCGGCCGACCGCCGGATGCGCGAGCACGTGCGCTTCGGCATGGATGACGTGCTCCGCCGGCTCCTGTCCAGCCACAAGCTCGCCGACTCCGCGTTGCGCGTCTTTCAACGCGGGCGGCGGAAGTCCGGGCGGATGCAGGGATTGAAAGGTGATGCGTTATGAAAAATCGGTTGTCCTCTCTCCTGATCGGCACGGTCCTCTGCATGGCCGTTGGCGCCGTGGGCGCAGAACCACCGAAGCATGGCACAGTTCCCGGCGTCGTCCCGGACCCGCGCCACATTTCCCGCGGGTGGAACATCCCCAGCGAGGGATATGCCGACCAGCCCTACATCGTAAAGACCGATGACGGCGCGTGGCTGTGCGTCATGACTACCGGCGTTGGGGTGGAGGGCGCGGGCGGCCAGCACGTCGTCACCATGCGGAGCACCACTCAGGGCCGCACCTGGGAGCCGATCGTGCCGCTCGAGCCGGCGGACGGCCCGGAGGCGAGCTACGCGGTGTTGCTGAAAGTCCCCGGGGGCCGTATCTACGCCTTCTATAATCACAACACCGACCGCGTCACCGAGGTGAAACGCGAGGACAAGGGCGTCTATAAACGCGTGGACTCGCTCGGGCATTACGTCTTCAAGTTCAGCGACGACCACGGCCGGTCCTGGTCACCCCAACGCTACGACGTGCCCATCCGCGAGTTCGCGTGCGACCGCGCCAACATCTATGGCGGCAAACTGCGCTTTTTCTGGAACGTGGGCCGCCCGCTGTTGCTGGACGATGCCGCCCTCATGGTGCTGCACAAGGTCGGTGCGATGGGCGCGGGTTTCTTCGCACAGTCCGAAGGTGCGTTCTTCAAAAGCCGCAACATCCTCACCGAGCGCGACCCCGCGAAGATCACCTTCGAGACCCTGCCGGACGGCGATATCGGCCTCCGCACGCCGCCGGGCGGCGGACGGGTGGCGGAGGAACAGAGTGTCGTGAAGCTGAGCGACGGTTCGCTCTATTGTGTCTATCGCACCGTGGACGGATGGCCGGCGTGCGCGTACAGCCGCGACGGCGGTCATCATTGGACGACGCCCGCCTATGCGAGTTACACGCCGGGAGGCCGTCGCCTCAAGCATCCGCGCGCGGCGAACTTCGCGTGGAACTGCTCGAACGGAAAATTCCTCTACTGGTTCCACAACCACGGCGGGCCGTTCATCGGTCGGATGCGGGGAGATTGGGGGCAGGGCGGACGCAGCCCCTACGACGACCGCAACCCCGCGTGGGTGGTCGCCGGCCGCGAGGTCGGCACGCCCCAGGGCAAATGCATCGAGTGGTCGCAGCCGGAAATCCTGCTCTATGACGACGACCCGTTCATCCGGATGAGCTATCCCGACCTCGTCGAGGACGGCGGCAAATATTTCGTCACCGAAACGCAGAAGAACATCGGCCGGGTCCACGAGATCCCGAAGCCCTTGCTCGACGGGTTGTTCAACCAGTGGGACAACCGCCGCGTGGCCACCAACGGCCTGTCGCTTCAACTGCCGGCGGACAAGCCCCTGCCGAAGGAGGCGCCGATGCCGAAGCTGCCGGAGTTCGTCGCGCGCGACAACAAGCGCCCCGACCATGGCGGCAAGGACCTCCGCGCCGGCTTCAGCCTCGACCTCTGGTTCCGGCTCGATTCCCTCGCGCCGGGCCGGACGCTTCTCGACAGCCGCGACGAGACCGGCAAGGGCATCCGGATGGCGACCACGGAGGCCGGGACGATCCAGTTGACGCTCAACGACGGGCGCAGTGAATCGAGTTGGGACTGCGACCGCGGCTGCGTGCAGCCGGGCCGGCAGCATCATCTGGTGGCCATCGTGGACGGCGGCCCGAAAATCATCAGCTTCGTGGTGGACGGCGTGTTTTGCGACGGGGGCGACCAGCGCCAATTCGGCTGGGGCCGGTTCAGCCCGGCGTTGCGCGCCCCGAACGGGTCGTCCACACTGAAGATCGGCGAGGGCGTCCGCTCGTTGCGGATTTACAGCCGGTCCCTGCGTGTCAGCGAAGCCGTCAGCCACTTCCACGCCGGCCCGCCGCAACCGTGACGATCGCGGAGAAATATTTTGACAGAACCGTGGCGGACGATATACTGCGAAAAGATTACGAGGTCACTATGGCTGATCAAACTCCTGCGGCTGGCGGCGCCAGCAAACCAACGGAAAAGAAAGACACAGTGCGGATCACGTTGCCGCCACGGCCCGTACCGCCTTCGGGCGCCGGGACCACGCCTTCGGCGGGAGCTTCCAAACTTCCCTCGACGATGCCGGCCATGCCCGCCATCCCGAAGAAGGAGACCTCGCGGTTGAAGAAGACCACCGGCAATGTGGCCGGGGCCACCAAGGCCGCCGCCCCCGTAGTGCCGCCGCCGACCATCCGCGCCCAACCCGTTTCCCAGCCGCCGTCCACCATTGCCGCCGCCGCGCCTGTGCCGGCCGCGGCCGCTCCGACCTCCGCCGCCACTGCAGTGTCGCGGCCCACGGTCAA
>CAZAAF010000506.1:3108-3853 GCA_964482575.1 uncultured Verrucomicrobiota bacterium
GCGGACATTCCCAAGATTCCGTCACCCCCCGCTGCGGCGCCCGCGTCGTCCTCCTCGCAGCCCGCGCCCGTCATGGTCGAGCAGAGCGGTCCCGCGTTGCTCGATGTGATTTTGAGCGTGCTCGTGATGGTGTTTTCGGGTGTTTCAACCTATCTTCTGTTCATGGTGCACGGAAGCTGATCCGGGACGTATCCAGGTCACAACGGCTGGACGGACCCCGGCAGCAATGGCGCCCGAGGGATTTGTATCATGGCTAACTCCAATATCGTTCATTTGACCGAGGCCAACTTCCCGGCCGAGGTGTTGCAATCCAATCTCCCCGTGCTCGTGGATTTCTGGGCCGAATGGTGCGGTCCGTGCAAGATGATCGCGCCCGTGCTGGACGAACTGGCCGGCGAATTCACCGGCAAGGCCAAAATTGCCAAGTGCAACGTGGACGAAGCCGGCAATCTGGCCACGGAATATCGCATCACCAGCATCCCCGCGCTTCTGATGTTCAAGGGCGGCAAGGTCGTCGCCCAGGCCGTCGGCGGACGGCCCAAGAAGGAAATCCAGAAGCTCATCAGCGAGAACCTTTGACCGCTGGTCGGCGGCCTCCGCCGCCTCGCGACCGGCCGGGAGTCACCCCCATGCGCCACGCCATTTGCAACGAAACGTTCGCGCCGGCCGCCAAAGTGCCCTGGGATCCCTGGCCCTTCGACAAACAGTGCCAGTGTGCCGCGCGCCTGGGGTATCACGCGCTGGA
>CAZAAF010000507.1:0-3847 GCA_964482575.1 uncultured Verrucomicrobiota bacterium
CAATATTCCACGCCACAAAAGAGAAGACACTCGACCTCATCATCCACGACAACACCGCTCAGGTTAAATTAGCGCGCGCCGTGCTGCGCGTGGAGACGCGGAAGAGTTGCGCCGACCTGCAGATCGCCGTCCGGCTCAACGGCAAGCCTCTCAACCCCGTCCAGCCGGAGGACACGGAGCTGTTCCCGCCCCTGACCCGCGGAGAAGCCTATCCCACGCGCGACGCCCTCAAGTTCTACGCCGTCCCGCTGGACCTGCTGATCCCCGGCCGCAACAAGGTGGAACTCCAGAACCTCAGCCGCAAGACAACCGCCTGCCAGTTTTACTCGCTGGAAATCGGGCTGTACCGGTAAGCCCACTGTCATCTTCACAAATCATCGGTCGTTTCTATTGACAGGGAAACAAGATGGACATTTAATCGCCACGGTATATATACAAACAGCCATGATCAAAACCGCCCTCTGGACTGTTCTGTTGTTCGTCTCCTTCGTGTGGGTTTTGCTGTCGCTGCCAGCAAGTTTTTTGCAACGGCGTGCGTCTTTGCGGGAGGATCTCAACCAGGTCTTGCAATTATTGTTTTCGTTTTCCTGGGCCTTATCATCGCCTTGCCAGGCGTATTCCTCTTTCGGCTGTCGCTCAAGGTCCTCATCAAGTTGTGGCGCGTTTGATTCAGCCAACATTTATTGGATATGATATTACGTCTCTCCACACTCGCCGTGTTCCTGGCTTATTGCACGAGTCCCGTCCTCTCCGCCGACAACGCGCCGGCGAAGGCGTTTGACCTCCAGAACTGGAAGCTGCAGGTGCCGGGGCCGAAGGAGATCAGGAAGCTACAGGGATATTCGTCGGATTATTTCCACCTGAACGCGGCGAAGGAGATGTGTTTCTGCCTCGATGCGGCGGAGAAAGGCGCGACGCAACATGCCCATTACGTCCGGTCGGAACTGCGCCACCTGCCGAACTGGAAGACCGGCGAGTCGCACTCCCTGTCGGGTGAATTCCGTGTGCTCTCCAAGCTCAACTCCGACAAGGTGACGGCGCTGCAAATCCACGGCATCACCGCCGACGGTCAGGATGCGCCGCCGTTGTTGCGCGTGGCAGTGAACCGCGGCGACCTCGTGGCCGCGCTGAAAACCGACAACGAGGGCGAAGGCAAGACGGAGTTCACCGTGTTGAAGAAGCAGCTCGGCTCCGGCTGGGCCCGGGTGGACATCACGCTCAAGGGCAAGCTGCTGACCCTTGCCGTGGACAAGCAGGTCCGGCTGACGCGCGATCTCACGTTCTGGAAGTTCGACAACTACTTCAAGGCCGGCTGTTACCCGCAGGCCACGCAGGGCACGGTGGAGGTCCAGTTCCGCAGCCTGCATGTGGAGTGAGGCCGGGATGGTCGTCCACATTGCTGCCGGGGATGCGCGCGTTCCCCTCTTCCACCCCAACGGGGTGGACATCACTCAGCCCGGCGTTGGCCGGTTCGCCGGCCTACGCCGGGTCACCATCATCAAAATCATTCTACCCTGCAGGGGTTGAATCCCGCACCGGGTCTTGATTCAACCACTTTCAGGGTTGGAAATCCCGGTTGGATGTTTACCCAGGGTAGGCCGGAGAACCGGCCAACCGCTGGGCTGATGGATGGAATCCCTTCAGGATTCCCGGAGAGGATGCAGCCCGTTTGAATTCCCCCGAGTGATACCGAAGTCTCGCTTGTCACGGACGCAACGGGTGCTACACTCCCCGGTCAGCAACCCGACAGATGAGAGTCTCCACCAACCAGCGAAGGAGCCGAACATGAACCTGCACAGCAACCGCCGTGATTTTCTCAAGCACACCGCCCTGGCCAGCGCCGGCTTCTGGCTGGCCCGCCCCGGCACCCTCGCCCGGGGACAGTCGCCCAACAACAAGCTGAACATCGGCATCATCGGCGTCCACAGCCGCGGCGCATCGAACATGGCGGAGGTCGCCAAGACTGAGAACATCGCCGCGCTCTGCGACGTGAACGAGGATTTCCTCACCGAGGCCGCCACAAAATACCCGCAGGCGAAGACCTACAGCGACTGGCGGAAGCTGGTGGACCAGAAGGACCTCGACGCGGTCGTGGTCAGCACCACCGAACACACGCACGCCCTGGCGAGCGTCTGGGCGATGAAGCGCGGCAAGCATGTCTATTGCGAGAAGCCGCTCGCGCACAGCGTGTATGAGGCGCGCATGATGCGCGAGACTTCGAAGAAGATGAAGGTGGCGACGCAGATGGGCACGCAGATTCACGCCACGGAAAACTACCGGCGGGTGGTGGAGTTGATCCAGTCCGAGGCCATCGGGCCGGTGCGGGAAGCCCATGCGTGGGTGGAGCAAGGCATCGAAGGCCCGACCAGCCGTCCCGCGGAGGAGATGCCGGTGCCGAAGAACCTGAACTGGGATCTCTGGATCGGTCCGGCGCCGATGCGCCCGTATCACGACTGCTATTTCACCAAGAAGTCCATGTCATGGCAGAACTGGTGGGATTTCGGCAACGGCGCGCTGGGCGACATGGGCAGCCACATCATCGACCTCCCCTTCTGGGCGCTGCAATTGCAGTACCCGCTAACGGTCGAGGCCGAAGGCCCACAACCGGTGCTTCCGGAGACGTATCCGGACCATCTCACCGTGCGCTGGGAACATCCCGCGCGCGGCAAGCGCCCGCCGGTGAAGCTGACGTGGTACGATGGCAAGGCCGGCACGCCCCGCCCGAAGTCGCCCGAGGGCGTGGACATCACCAAGTGGCATCTCGGCGTCATCTTCATCGGCACGAAAGGCACGCTGCTTGCCAACTACAGCAAGTGTCTCCTGCTGCCGGAGGCGGATTTCAAGAATGTCGAACGGCCCAAGCCGTGGATCGAACCCTCGCGCGGACATCACGCGGAATGGATTCACGCCTGCAAGACCGGCGCGCCGACGCTCTGCAACTTCGACTACTCGGGATCGCTGGTGGAGCACAACCTACTCGGGACGGTGGCGTTCCGCGCCGGCCAGAAGCTCCAGTGGGACGCCGAAAACCTGAAAGCCACCAACTGTGCCGGGGCGGACCGGTTCCTCCGCGGCACGTACCGCGAAGGATGGTCGCGCTGAACACATCCCTGCTCCACTCCTGAACCGGCGTGACCGCATGACACGAATTCACAGCGACTGGCCCCTGCATCGCATCGCCCCGTTTGTGCGCTGGACCGGCGAGGTGCGCGTGCCGCCCGGGTATTTCCGGAAGCGGCGCTACATCTTCGACCAGATCTTCATCTACGTGCTGAGCGGCTGGGCGGAGTTTTTTGTCCGCAACAAATGGGTGCGGGTGTCGGCGGGCGACCTCTACCTGATCCCGGCGGGCACGCCCACGATGCTGCGCACCGGCGACCGCGAGCCGATGTGGTTCCGCTTCATCCGGTTCGATTACGACTGGGCGGGCGATTACCAGACGCGCCCGATGGACTCGCTGGCTGCCGCGGCGCGCCGTTATCCCTGGCGCACACCCAACGCGCCGGCGGCCTTGAAGCTGCCGCGCAAAATCCACATCGCCGACGACCCGCGCGTGCCGCTGCTCTTCGACCGCATCATCCACGAGGCGGAAATGAAGGCGCCCGGGTATGAATTGATGGTGCGGGCGGGCCTGATGGAACTGCTGGCGCTGCTGCACCGGCGCAGCCACGGCTGGACCGAGCCGCCGACATTGCCCGGGGCGTATCCCGAGGCGGTGCGCCGCGCGCTGGCGTACATGGAGGCCAACGTGGCAAAGCCGTTGACGCTAGCCGAGATCGCGCGCGAGGCGCGGTTGAGCAAGCAGCATTTCTGCCGCGTCTTCCATCGCATCGTCGGCGTCTCACCG
>CAZAAF010000508.1:0-3835 GCA_964482575.1 uncultured Verrucomicrobiota bacterium
GATGACCAGCGGTTCGCGTTTTTCGCGCGGGCGGCGCTGGAGTTCCTGTTCAAGAGCGGCAAGCACCCGGAGATCATCCACTGCCACGACTGGCAGACGGGGCTGGTGCCGGTGCTGCTGTACGAGATCTACAAGAACCTCGGCATGACGCACTCGCGCGTGTGCTACACGCTGCACAACCTCCAGCACCAGGGCGTCACCGGCGAGCACATCCTGCGCGCCACCGGCCTCAACCGCCAGGGGTACTATTTCCATCAGGACCGGCTGCAGGACAATTTCAACCACAACGCCATCAACCTGATGAAGGGCGGCATTGTGTATTCCAATTTCGTTACGACCGTCTCGCCGCGGTACGCATGGGAAATCATGCACACCGGCCAGAACTACGGCCTCGGTCACACGCTCCACGTCCATCGCAACAAGCTCGGCGGCATCCTCAACGGTGTGGACTACAACATCTGGAACCCCGAGGTGGACCGCCATATCCCGCGGCCGTATTCCGTGGAGACGCTGGACGACAAATTCGCCAACAAGAAGGCGCTGCGCGACCGGTTCTGGTTGCGCGATGTGTTCAAGCCGATTGTCACCTATATCGGCCGGCTGGATCACCAGAAGGGCGTGCCGCTCATCACGCATGCCATCCATCATTCCATCAGCCACGGCTGCCAGTTTGTCCTGCTGGGCACGAGCGCCGACAGCCGCATTGCACACCATTTCTGGGGGTTGAAGCGCCAGTACAACGACAACCCCGACTGCCATATCGAACTCAGCTTCAACGAGGAGTTGTCCCACCTCATTTACGCCGGGTCCGACATGATCCTCGTGCCGAGCCTCTTCGAACCGTGCGGGCTGACGCAGATGATCGGCCTCAAGTATGGCGCCGTCCCCATCGTCCGCGCCACGGGCGGGCTGGCGGACACCATCTTCGACGCCAACTACGCGCCGAAGCCGTATCACGAGCGGAATGGGTACGTGTTCAACGACTTCAACGCCGCGGGCGTCGAGTCCGCGCTGAATCGCGCCGTTGGCATGTGGTACTCCTATCCCAAGTACTTCCGCGAGCTGATGATCAACGGCATGCGGTGCGACTACTCCTGGAAACACCCGGGCCAGGATTATCTCAACGTGTACGAGTTGATCCGGGAGAAGTAGACGGGAACGTCCCTCCGCCGTCGCTGTCCCGACCTGGACGGTTGTGTTTCCGAATCATCCCCGCGACGTCACCAGCACGATCCCCTGGCCGGGGCGCAGGGCGTAGTGGAACGGCTCGTGGATGTACTCGAGCGGATACTCCGGGGAGACGTCGCGCAGGGGCGCGCCGGCCTGGATGAACGGCCGGAAATTCTCCGTATAGAATTCCTGATGATTCCAGACATCCTTGTTGAGGATCAGCAGCGCCTCGCCCTTGTTTTTGGTGGAGGCTTTCCACATCAAGAGGATGTTGGGGTTCTGGTAATGGAGAATGTTGGTGGGACATTCCTCGTTGAACACGGGATGGTCGCGCTTGATGGCGTTGACGCTGCGGATGTAGGGGCAGAGGTCCACGCCGTCCGGCTGCCAGTCGGCGGGCGTGGTGTCGACGACGTGCAGCGGCTTCCGCAAGGCGAACTCGAAGCCCATCGGGATCATCACGCCAGCGGAGAAGAGCGCGGAGAAGAGGTAGCGCTGCTTGATGGCGTTGATGTTGCCGTTGGTTTCCTCGATGAGGCGCGGCGTGTCGTGGCTTTCCGGGAAGCTGATGGAGCCGGCGGCCTCGCGGGTGAGGTTGTACTGCTCGATGAGCCACCAGTCGTGGTAGTTCCACCACTTGGAACTGTTGAACACGTAGTCGAAGCCGGCATGCGCGGTTTCCTTGGTGCGGTCGGCCGTGCAGCCGAGCGTCTCGGCGACGAAGCAGGCCTGCGGGTGCCGCTGGCGGGTCTCGCGGATGAGCCGCATCCAGAACGCGTGGGGGAGCTGGTACGCCGCATCGCAGCGGAAGCCGTCAAAACCGAGGGAGAGCAGGTTCTCCACGATCTTCTGGCAGAAACGGAACAGTCCTTCCGGGTCGGGCGTGTGCGTGTGGTTGAACTGGGCGAGGTCCTTCCAGACCACGCGCTCGTTGTTATGGACGCAGGAGGAGTTGGCGATCCGCCCGTCCGGCTCGCGCAGGAACCATTCGGGATGCTCGCGCGTGACCGCCGAATCGATGGCGCAGTGATTGATCACGAGGTCGATCATCACCTTCAGTCCCGCGGCATGGGCCTGGCCGGTCATGGCACGGACCTGGTCGTCCGGCGAGGCGCTGCTGGCGGGATCGAGCAGCGCGGGGTTGAAACGGAAGTAGTCTGCGATGGAGTAGAGGCTGCGCGAGGCGCCCAACTGCTGGATGGGATTCACGAAAACCCAGTCGAACCCCAGCCCCGCGGCGCGGGTCAGGTGATCGTTCCACTGGGACATGGGCCCGGCCAGCAGCGGGAAAAGATTGTAGAGAATCATAGGTTTATCTCAAAGCGTCGTTTGTAGGGTTGCCGGAAAACCGGCTGTTGAGAAGCGTAAAAACTCCGCGGCGGGAATTTTCAACAAATCGCGTTAAAGTCGATGTCCTCATATGCCGATGCACTGTTGTATCGGTTGTTGCAAGCCTGTTCTTTACCAAACACTGAAGGCGGCGGTTGCAGGCGCAGACCCGCGAGGGAGTCCAACCGGGAGAGTCCGGGAGGCGTCCGGTGCAACGGAGTGGGATCTCCGTTGGCGGGTCGGGAAAACGACGACCGGTTCAGATAAAGGAGCGATGTGTGTTATGAGGAAGATGCGAAAGATGGCAGGGAATGCGCGCGGTCCGTGGACCCTGGGCGACCTGGTGACGCTGGCGTTCGATGTCAGTCCCACCCGTGCGTCCGCCGTGAAGCTGGTGAAGATGCTGACGGGCGAACGGGTGATTCATTTTGCCGGCAAGTAAGGCGGTCATCCGATTCGACCGGCCGGGTTGTGAATACAAGGACTCCCATGGGATCGCAACACGAGTTTACACGATGGCGCCTGGTCGGCCGGGCCGCCTGCAGTCTGGCCAACCTGATTGGCATTTACATGATCCGGTGGGCGTAGCCGCCGGGCGAGAGCGACCCTTTACTCGGGCGACTGCATGTCTCCCAGAAGGAGGCCCAATTACCTCCTCAGCTCCTTGACATGCATCGCCCGATTTCTTTTTTGGGACAGGACATCAAGGGGAAGGTGTTCTCCGTTACATCCGGCGTGCAGGGGCGGTGGATACGCACCACGGACTCAGGCCGCGAACCGGGTGACCATGGCCTGCAGCGTTTCCAGCCAGCGCGGGTGATCGTTCAGACAGGGGATGAGGGTTAATTCCTGGCCGCCGGCCTTGAGGAACGTCTCGCGTCCGCGCAGTCCGATTTCCTCCAGCGTCTCCAGACAATCCGCCACAAAGGCCGGGCAGATGACCACCAGACGCCGGACCCCGCGGGCCGGCAGGCTGGTCAGCAATTCATCGGTGTGAGGCTTCAACCACGGGTCGCGGCCCAGCCGGGACTGGAACGCCACGGAATAATTTGTGACGCCGGTGAGATTCACGAAGGCCGCCACGGTTCGGAAGCATTGGGCGCGGTAACAGGTGTCCAGTGCCGCCCCGGGCGCGTCGCAGCAGGATGGCGACGCGAGACAATGCCTGTGGGTCGGGTCGCTCTTGCGCAGGTGCCGCTCCGGCAGCCCGTGAAAACTGAAAAGCAGGTGGTCGTATCCCTGTCGCAGGAAGCCCTCCGCGCTGGCGGCCAGCGCCCGGATGTAATCCGGGTCGTCGTAAAAAGGCGGTTGCACGCGCAGTCTCATCGCGGGTGCC
>CAZAAF010000509.1:0-3791 GCA_964482575.1 uncultured Verrucomicrobiota bacterium
GAGGCGTATTTCGAGTCCGACGCGCGGCGACTGGTCGAAGCCGGCCTGCGGTGCATCCCGGCCGAAAGCCAGTACGCCGAAATGGTCCGCGATCTCCTCGCGTGGTCGAAGGAGATCCCCGACTGGACAAAAACATGGCAGCGGGTGGAGGAGAAATATCACAAGGACCCGCGCTACAGCCACGGGCTGTCCGGCAAGCCGGGCGGCAAGTGCGACGGCAGCATCGATGTCAAACTCAACGGCGCCTATGTCCTGATGGGCCTGCTCTACGGCCAGGGCGACCCGGACAAGACGATGCTCATCGCGTGCCGTTGCGGCCAGGACAGCGACTGCAATCCCGCCAATGCCGGCGGCGTGTTCTTCGCCGCCCTCGGCGCGACGAAAATCCCCGCGCGCTTCACGGAAAAACTCGACCTGACCCGCAAATACAGTTTCTCCGATTACACACTGCCGAAGGTGTACGAGGTGAGCGAGAAGCTCGCCCGCGACGCGGTCGTGCGCGCCGGCGGCCGCATCGAGAAGGACGCCGCTGGCGAGGAAGTGTTCGTCATTCCCGTGCGGGTGCCGAAGCCCAGCGCACTGGAGCGAAGCTGGGAACCCGGTCCCGCGGCCAACGCCCGGTTCACGGACGATGAACTGTCGCAGATCAAGGCGGGTCCCTACCGGAAGATCGTGGCGAAGAAACCCGCCGCGCCCATCCAGCCGTTGCCCGACAAGGTGGCGTGCGCCGTGGCGGACCGGCAGGATTGCCAGATTCCCGACCGGGTGCGGTTGACCGGCTGGGTCGGCCTGCGCGTGGATGGCAACGAGGTGAACCGGCTGGCGGCGATCAACACGGATCGGTTGCTCGAAGGTTACCGGAAGCGGCCCGGACGGCAATCGTGGGACGGCGAACATGTCGGCAAGTGGTTGCACGCCGCGACGCTCGCGTGGGTGAACACCGGCGACCCGGCGCTCCGCGCGAAACTCGACCGCACGGTGGCGGAACTGTCGAAGTGCCAGTTGGCCGACGGCTACCTCGGCACCTATCTCGACAAGGATCGTTGGACCTCGTGGGACGTGTGGGCGCACAAGTACAACCTCATCGGCCTCGTCACGTACATGCGATACACGGGCAACCGCGCGCCGTTGTCCACCTGCTGCAGGATGGCCGACCTGCTGTGCAAAACCTTCGGCGACGGCCCCGGCCGGCGCGACATCATCCCCTGCGGCGCGCACGTCGGCATGGCGCCCACCAGTGTGCTGGAGCCGATGGCGTTGCTCTACCGGTTCACCGGCGAGCCGCGCTATCTCGAGTTTTGCAAGTACCTCCTGCGCGCGTGGGAACAGCCGAACGGCCCGCACATCGTGTCGCGGCTGCTCGAACTCAAACGCGTGGACAAGGTCGGCAACGGGAAGGCCTATGAAATGCTCTCCTGTCTCAACGGCGCGCTCGAGTATTACCGCACCGTGGGCGGCGACCGCCAGATCCTCGAGGCCTGCCTCAACGCCTGGCAGGACGTCGTCGACAAGCGCCTGTACCTCACCGGCACGGCCAGTTACCGCGAGCATTTCCACGACGACTTCGACCTGCCCAACACCAACAACGTCGGCGAAACCTGCGTGACCGTCACCTGGCTCCAGTTCAACGCCCATCTCCTCCGGCTGACGGGCGAGGCGCGGTTTGCCGAACAGTTGGAGCGCGTGGTCCTGAACCAGCTTCTCGGCGCGCAACAGCCCGATTGCACCGCGTGGGGCTACTACGTCCAGATGGAGGGCGTGAAACCCTACAGCGCCACGCTCGACGGCCATTGCTGCCTCTCCAGCGGGCCGCGCGGTGTGGCGTTGATCCCGACCTTTGCCGTCAGCACCGATGCCGACGGCGCGGTGGTCAATCTCTACGATGCCACCACGGCCTACCTGACGTTGCGCGACGGCACGCCGGTGACGCTGAAGATCGAGACGCGTTATCCCGCCGATGGCCGCATCCGCATCACCGTCAATCCCTCCGCGCCCCGGGAATTCTCCGTCAAGTTGCGCGTTCCGGTGTGGTGTGAACACGCGTCCATCACGCCGTCGGGCGACGCGGCGCGCGGGGCCGACGGCTACACCGTGTTGCACCGGACCTGGAAGCCTGGCGATGTCATCGAGCTGAATCTGAAACTGGAGGCGCGTGTCATCGCGGGCGATCACCTGAACCAGGGCAAGGCTGCTGTGCTTTACGGTCCGCTCGTGCTCGCTGCGGACGCGGCGTTGCTCGCGGATGCGAAACAGCCGCTCGGTGCGCTCGCCCTTCCGAAGCCCGATGCCGCCGCGCTCGCCGTCACGCCAGAGCCCGCGCAGGATGACTGGAGGACCTGGCCCGGCGCGCAGCTCTACCGTATTCGCGCCGTCACACGGCGCGGGGGCGCGGCGTTCGACGCGCGGCTGGTGCCGTTTGCCGACGCTGGCGCCACGCACGCGCGCTACAAGGTCTGGCTGCCGCTCGCCGGCCAGCCCAACGCCAATGTGTTGCTCGATGGCACGGAGAGCCGGTCGCGCGAGGGCAACCAACGCGGCTCGATCAACGACGACGACTTGCAGAGTCTCGCCGTCACCTTCGACGGCAGGCCAGCGAAGGAGGGTTGGTTTGCCGTCACGCTGGATGCCTCCGCCACCATCCGCCGGGTGATCTTTGTCCATGGCAAGACGTTCCACGACGGCGGCTGGTTCGATGCCAGCGCCGGCAAGCCTAAGGTGCAGGTCCGGCGCGAGAAGGGCGGGGCGTGGGAGACGGTGGGCGAGTTCAGCGATTATCCCGCCACGACCGCCACGGACAGCAGGAAACTCAAGCCGGGCCAGGCGTTCACGCTGCAACTGGCCGGGCCGGTGAAGGCCGTTGCCGTCCGCGTCATCGGCAAGCCGGCTTGCGGTGACAACCCGAAGCAGGCATTCTCGTCGTGCGCGGAACTGCAGGCGTTCGGCGACTGATGTTCCAACCCGTAAAGGAGACAACCATGGTCATTGTTGAATCGTATTCAATCGCCGTTGTGATGTGCGTGGTGACGATGCTCTGCTGGGGGTCGTGGGCCAACACGCAGAAGCTCGCCAGCAAGGAATGGCGCTTCCAGCTCTTCTACTGGGACTACGCCATTGGTGTTCTCCTCCTCTCGCTGCTCCTCGCGTTCACCATGGGCAGCAGCGGCAGCGGCGGGCGCGGTTTCCTTGCCGACCTCGCACAGGCGGACCGCCAGTGGCTCGGCTCGGCGTTCCTCGGCGGCGTCATCTTCAACGTCTCCAACATCCTGCTCGTGGCGGCGATTGATATTGCGGGCCTCGCGGTGGCGTTTCCCGTCGGTGTCGGTCTCGCGCTCGTGCTTGGCGTCATCACCACCTACCTCGCCAAGCCCGAGGGCAGCGTCCCGATGCTCGCCGCGGGCGTGGTGGGCGTGATGATCGCCATCGGGCTCGACGCGCTGGCCTACAAGCGGCTGGCGTCCACCGGCCAGAAGACGCCGGTGAAGGGCATCGTGCTCTCCGTGGTCGCCGGCGTGCTCATGGGCTGGTTCTACAGTTTCGTGGCGCAGGCGATGGGGGCGATCGATCCCGGCACGCACGTGCTCGAAGCAGGCAAGCTCAGTCCCTACACGGCCATCGTGCTTTTCAGCGCCGGCCTGTTCGCATCGAACTTCATCTGGAACAGCATCGTCATGGCCAGGCCGTTCAGCGGCGAGCCGGTGACGTACGCGGATTACTTCACCAAGGGCAATGCGCGGCTGCATCTCATTGGCATCCTCGGCGGCCTCATCTGGAACGTCGGCATGGCCTTCAGC
>CAZAAF010000510.1:0-3783 GCA_964482575.1 uncultured Verrucomicrobiota bacterium
CGCACTGGGCGAATGAAAATCGATCGGCCGGTGTTCGAACAACAAGCGGGTCAGATAGGCCGACCTCATGAATTGAAGATTGTGCCAGTGCAGGTGCCAGCCGTTCGGGTTCAGCAGCGACACGGCAGCCACCAGCAGGCCCACGAGAGTCAGAGCGACCATCTTCCGTTGCGAGTCCGCGCGTGGCACGGCAGCGGGCGGCCACAGGAATTCCACCAGGGCGCCCAACCCATAGGCGCCGAGGATAATGAAACCCGCGAGAAACGCGCCGTGCAGGTTGACCCAGAGCAGCATCAACACCCCGAGCGTCGTCGCGAGCCGCACGGCCTTTCCGTTCGCTTCAAACCGCCGCAACGCGTCGTTCCACAGCACGACCATCAGGAAGGTGAACACATGCGGCCGGGCGAGCCAGTGGATGGCGCCCGCCCAGGCGGCCAGCAGCGCCAGGATCGTGGCCACGAGCAGATCGTTGCCCTCCCGCACCAGCCGGTGATGCAACCATGCGAGCGTCGTGGCAATCACCAGCGCGCCGACCACGCCGAGGCCGTAGAGGCCGCCGAGCCGCCCCGCCACGGCGAAGAAAAGTTCCGCCAGCCATTCCTTGGTGATCACCGGCGCACCCGCACGGGTATGGGAGTATGTATCGGTGCGCACCAAGTGTCCGCTTTGGAGCATGTCCTCGCCCACGCGCCAGTGCATGCATGCGTCACCGTCGGTGGACACGAGCGACGTGCGCGACGGTTCCGCCAGCAACACCAGCAGCAACGCCAGCCAGAGGCAGCCACTGAAGTTGGGCATCAGCCAGCGCTGGACGGCGGAATTCGAATTGAAAGTTGCGGTCACGGCCACCTGATTCTGCTTCGCGAGTATAACCGTCCGCACTGGCGACGCAACCCTCCGCACATCGGGGGTGCGGATGCGCTTGACTAAGCGGCGCGACAATAGCAAATTAAGACCCACAAGCTTGGGCGGCAGAAATTCGTAGGACCATTTTCTAGGCAGCACAATCCAGGGCTGTTGAGGGAAGACTTTCACAAGAAATTGTCCAGGGTTGGAGTGTCCAACAATGCAGTCAGGCGACCATAACAAGCCGGCGGCGGACTTCCGTCAGATCCGCATGGTCATCGCCAAGGTGACCAGCAGCTGCAATTTGCGGTGCAGCTATTGCTGTGCCGACGCCATCCCTATTTCCCAGCCGGGCGCCACGATGACGATGGAGACCCACCGGTGCGCCGCCGGAATGTTGATCGGCGGCACGGAGTCCCCGGAGCTTCAGTGGATTTTCCACGGCGGCGAACCGATGTTGTTGCCGATTCCCTGGTATGAAGAGGCCATCGAATGCTGCATCCGCATCGCGGAAGCCAACCCGAAATTGCGCCGGCTCACCCTCGGTATGCAGAGCAACCTCACCCGGTTGACGCCCGAGTATCTGCAACTCGTCAAAAAATACCGCATCCAGATCGGCACCAGCCTCGACGGGCCGCCGCGGCTCAGTGATGTCCATCGCCAGGCGGGCAAGCGCGTCGAGGAAACCATCGAGCTGTTGTTCCGCGAAGGCGCCCCGGCGGGTGTGATTGCGCAGATCAACAAGAACACCATCGCCCACATGGACGAAGTGGTGGATTACTTCGACCAGAAGGGATTTGCGGTCATGTTCAACGCCACCTGCCCCACCGGGCGCGGCATGAACGTGGACAACCTGACGGGCGACGAACTCTTCGACGCCAAACGCAAGGTCCTTGAGCGTGCCGACCAGTCCGGCAACCTGCGCCTCCTCGGTCCCGACCTGCTCCGGCAGATCTTCTTCTTTTATACCGGCCAGCGCGACATGACGGAGCGTAACTGTCATGCGTACAGTTGCGGCGCCGGAGTGACGTTGATCGGTGTGGATCCCTCGGGCGACCTGTGGCCCTGCGGGCGTGCCACCGATGCCGACATGAGCCGGCTCGGCAACGTCAATGATCCCGCCAGTCTGGGCCGGTACAAGCCGACGTTGTGTTCGTTTCACGAAAAGGACTCCTGGTACGTGCGCTGTTTCGGCTGCGCCGCCAAGCAGATTTGCCTTTTCGGTTGCACGGCCTTCGACAAGAACTCGATCCCCACCCGGGAGATCGAGTGCCACGCGACCCGGTTGCTTTACCAGTACCTGGGGAGCCGGCCGGACCTCGTGGAGCGGATCGCCACGCTTTTCCAGGCCCGCACGGCCTACGCCGCCGTTGAAGCGCGTGAGAAGAAACTCACACCGCCGTTTTTGCCGCTGCATACGGGGCATCACCCCTGCAGCCGGGAAGCGGTGGATGTGGTGTTGACTGCGCGGGAGAGACCCAGCCCCATCCAGCCGGACGGAACCGAGCCGGCACGAATTCCATTAACCGTCGAATAACCGAACCATGAAAACGTCAAAAGGAGCGAGGATTTCAAACCGGGCCAGGAAGGCCGGTCCGGCGCCGGAACCGACAACCCAAGCAACAGAACAGGACAGGAGGACACGTATGGCAATACTGCAAAGCATGGATGGACGCTTCTACCGCATTCCGGAAGAAGAGGTTGAAAAATTCCTTGTGCCCGCGGACAAGGTGGAAGAGACGCTGCGTGCCGTGAGCGCCACGCAACCCCAGGCTGCCGCACCCGCGCCCGCGCAGGGACCGATGCCGGCGCCCGGGCCAGCTCCGATGGGGCGCCCGATGAACGGTGGCGCGCCTTCGGTCGTCATTATTGTGGGAGGCGGTGCTCCCCAGCAGCCGTTTGGTGGCGGCAGTGGTCCACAACAACCCATGGCAGCCCCGGCGGCCCCGGGCCAGGTCCAAGCGTACAACTGGAGTCATCACCATCATCACCGCCCGCATTGGGGGGGTGGTTACTACAACTATTATAATTACACCAACTATTCCAATTACTACGGTTGGTAGAACGACAGCCCAAACAAGAAAGGAAGAACGCACATGCCCCTGATGAAAAGCATAGACGGCCGGCTCTACAACGTGCCGGATGAGGAAGCCTCCAAGTACCTGATTCCTGTGGACAAGGTCGCGGATGCGCTGAAGGAAGCCGGCGTGGGAGCGGCCCCGGCGGCAGCTGGGGAGCAACAGGCCGGTCAGGTCAAGGCCGATCACTGGAGTCATCATCATCACCATGGTGGTTGGGGTGGCGGCCCCTTCGTGGTGGCGGCTCCCTACAACAACTATTACAACTACCAGAACTACGCGAACTATTACCGGTGGTAAGAGCCGCTGCGGCGTCATGTCCTTGGGACGTACCGTTTGGTTAGACTGTCGGAAAGGAAGGAATCATGCCAATTCTGCAAAGTATCAACGGTCAATTCTACCAGTTGCCGGACGAGGAGGCTGAGAAGTTCCTCGTGCCGGCCGACAAGGTGGAGGAAACGCTGCGGGCAGCGGGGGTGGCTCAACAGCAACCTCAGCAGCCTCAGCAACCACCGGCCTGCGCTCCCGGTGCGGGGCCGATGACGCTCGATGCGTCCACCGTGATCATCTACGTCGGAGGCGGTGGGCCTCCGCGCATCATGCAAGGCGCTCCCGGTCCTCAGGGTCAGGTGCAGGCGTACGGCCACCCCGGAGGCCACGGTGGCGGTCATCATGGAGGCGGCCATCATGGTGGCGGCGGGGCTTGGTGGGGTGTGGCGGCGGGCTTGGCGACCTTGGGCGCGATCGCAGCCTCCAGCTACAACAACTATTACAACTACCAGAATTACCAGAACCATTACGGCTGGTAGGACGCCCATCCCATGCTGATTTTTCCCCGGTCGGGCTTTCAAGTCCGGCC
>CAZAAF010000511.1:0-3775 GCA_964482575.1 uncultured Verrucomicrobiota bacterium
ATGGAATTGACGGACGGCTTGCGACACGGCTAGCAGACGGCCGTGACGTTTCAGATGTTGTTCAACTCGCTGTGGTGGAAATGAGGAGCTGAAACGCTTGCATTTGGCGAGAACCGGCCTATGATTATTTCTCGCTTTCAGCAAACGCATCGCGTTGCCGTATCACGGTCATGCCTCCCATTCCGACCGCCGTCATCCTTGAAGACGACCTGGCGACTCAGGCGCTTCTCGCGGCGGTGGCCGATGCGCGCCTTGCGCTGAAGCGGCTGAACAAGATCGTCAAGACGCCGGCGCACAAGTTCAAGGCGTGGCGGGCGGCGATCGGCGCCCAGAAGGCAAAGTACCCGCTGCACTACAAGGTGACCGACGAGGTGTTGCGCAGCCCGTACGCCCGCGATTTCCTCAAGGGCGATGCGTCGCAGATCATCATGCCGCAGTTCGTCATCGAGCAACTGTGCGAGCTGACCAACGGCGAGGCGATCATCGCCACGGGCGTGGGCCAGCACCAGATGTGGAGCGGGCAGTATTACACCTTTGCGCATCCGCGGCGGTTCCTGACCAGCGGCGGCCTCGGCGCGATGGGCTTCGGCTGGCCCGCGGCCATCGGCGCCAAGGTGGCCTGCCCGGACACGCAGGTCATCGACATCGACGGCGACGGCAGTTTCCTGATGAACGTGCAGGAGCTGGCCACCGCGCACATCGAGCGCATCCCGGCGAAGGCGATCATCCTCAACAACCAGCACCTCGGCATGGTGGTGCAATGGGAGGACCGTTTCTACAAGAGCAACCGCGGCCACACCTATCTCGGCGACCCGCGCAATCCGCATGTCATCTATCCCGACTACGTGAAGGTGGCACAGGGCTTCAACATCCCGGCCGAGCGCGTGCTCTACAAGAAGGACGTGCGCGGCGCCCTGGAGCGGATGCTGGCCAGCCAGGAACCGTACCTGCTGGACATGATCACGCCCTACACGGAGCATGTGTTGCCGATGATTCCGGCCAACTCGTCGTTCAAGAGCATCATTGTCGAGTAGCCGCGTCTCGCGGAGACGGGAAATCCGGACGGGGAACAGAACCGCGCATGGCGGAAGGGTGTGGTGTATGCCCTCATGAACAGACGGGTGGAGTTCATGCGGGAGCGCGCCCAGCGGTCGCGCCCTACCCGCCCAACCCGTGCGAACGACAACCCGGTAGAGCCGGACCCCGAAAGAGTTCAGGGCAGGCCGCCTCGGCCGGCCGGGCGTTCCAAACCAAGGGAACACGGGAACAGGCTAAACCACGTTCTACGTGGTAAAGCCTGAACTCCAACACTGACGCATCGGAGCGGGCTCCACCCGTTGGAGTTTATGCTTCAGCGTGTTCCCCTCCGGCATGCATCACGGCGTGACGCCCATCGTAGCCCGCGACGCCGTCGCGGGACATCATCTTCATTCCCGCCACGGAGTGGCGGGCTACGATGTTGCGATTACTGGAAGCAGAGCATCTCCATCAACTCGCTGCCGCGCGTGGTGAACTGCCAGCCGCGGCGCTTGGCGTCGCGCTCCACCATCCGACGGCCCGGCAGCGTGTTGAGACCCGCCTCGTTCACCGTCAGGATGCACGGCGCGGACGGCGTGATGCCCGTCCGGGGCCGGATGAACGTCGCCACGCCCTCCGCCATGAACCAGACATCGTAGGCCGTCACGGGCTTCGGTTCGGGGCCGTTGACCATGCACCAGGACTGCGCCCGCATCCAGGAGAGCGGGGCGCGGCGGGCCGGGAACAGCACGGTGAACGCCACCGGCTGCGATGCCATGTACTCGCCGAAGTTCAGCGACGGCTTCTCCTTCGCGGCGAGGAAGATCGCGGCGGGGTCGATGCCCTGCAGGTTGATGCCATTGAAGTTGGCGTGATCGTTGCGGTCGCCCTTGGCCAGTTTCGGGGCGAACCACGCGGCGAAGTTGCGGTTGATCTGGAAATCCAGCTCCATGTGGAGGTGCGAGCGGTCCTTGGGAATGTTCTGCGTGCCGGAATGCCCCAGCACGGCGATCCACTCGCCCTGCTTCACCTTCTGGCCCACGCGCAACCCCGGCGCGAAGCCGGCCACGTGGGCATAGAGCGAGAAGACCTCCACGCCGTCCCAGCGATGCCGCACCAGCACATAGCGCCCGTAGTTCGACTGCCCCGCCACGCCCGCCACATACGCCACCTCGCCGTCGGCAATGGCCATCACCCGGTCCGTCGGTTCGCCGTGCCGGTCGCGTTCGAGGGGACGGACATCAATGCCCTCGTGATACTGGTGTCCCCCGCTCCGGACGCAGCCGTACTGGCCGCTGCGCCAGTCGTGGCCCGCGGTGCCCTGAAAGAACTGTTCCCCGCCCGAGGGCGAATAGAGGGCCTGATTCGCCGTCGGCAGGGCGACGTCCAGGCCCCCTGCCGCCGCGGTCATCAGAAACAGACAGCAAACAAGTCGGATCATCCACACCCACGATAGGCAGCCGCGTCAATCGGGGTCAAGCAGACTGAGGACATCCGCTGAAGATGAAGGTGTTCCTTGGAACCGCAAAAACGAGCCCGATCCAAGGCCCCGGCAATTGCCACTCAGCCGCCGGCGTTACCCCTCTGTCCGAATTTTATGTTTCTCGCGTTGTGTCAGGCACTTAAAAACGTGAACTGAATGCGCCAGAGTGGCGCATGCGATCCTCAAAACCCGGGGTCAACTTCGGGAGAAAAAGGTTGCGCAAGCTTGCCATGGCACGATATGAAATTGGGTGCAGAATTGTGAAACCAAGATGAAAACACCACTCTCGAAACCGTATATAACGCAGGAAATCAAAGACGCGGTGTTGCGCGTCATTGACGGCGGCAACTTCATTCTCGGCAAGGAAAGCGAAGCCTTCGAGAAGGAGATGGCCGCGCATACCGGCGTGAAGCATTGCGTGCTCTCGGCCAACTGGACGGCCGCGATGTACCTGTTCTGCCTGGCCCTGAAGAAGACCGGCAAGCTCAAGGAAGGCGACGAGGTCATCATCCCCAGCCATACCGCGTTTCCGAGCTGCGAGCCGTTCATCCATGCCGGCGCCGTGGTGAAGTTCGTCGATATCGACGACACCTACACCTCCGACCCCGCCCTCATCGAGAAGGCCATCACCAAGAAGACCGTCGGCATCCTGCCGGTCCACATTTACGGTCACCCGTGCAACATGGACCGCATCAAGTCCATTGCCGCGGCGAACAACCTCTGGATCATCGAGGATTGCGCGCAGGCGCAGGGCGCCAAGTACAAGGGCGCGCGCGTCGGCTCCATGACCATGGCCGCCGGGTTCTCGTTCTTCCCGTCGAAGAACCTCACGGTCTTCGGCGACGGCGGTGCCATCACCACCAACGACGACGAACTGGCCGAACTGGTCCGCAAGCTCCGCAACCATGGCAAGCGTGACAAGTTCACCAACGACATGATCGGCTTCAACCTGCGCTTCAACGAGATCAACGCCGCCATCGGCCGGATCCAGTTGCGCGAGCTGGACCGCCTGAACCAGGGCCGCCGTGACGCGGTCGCGCTCTATCGCAAGCTGCTGGCCGACGTCAAGGGCGTCGTCCTGCCGCCGGAGCGCCCGGGCTGCGAGCCGGTCTATCACATGTTTGTCATCCAGGTGAACGACCGCGACAAGCTGGCGAAGTTCCTCGCCGAAAAGGGCGTTTCTACCGGCATCCACTACCCCATCGCCTGCCACCAGCAGCCGGCGATCAAGTCGCTCTACAAGAGCATCCCGTCGCTGCCGATGACCGAGTACGT
>CAZAAF010000512.1:0-3769 GCA_964482575.1 uncultured Verrucomicrobiota bacterium
TGCGAAAACGCTTCACCAAAACACCCGCGGCATCACGTCCGGAGGCAGCACGACGTGGGGCGGGTGCCCGCCGCGCTGGAGACGGCGGCGCACCTCCGTCGGCGGGCGGCGGAACGCCTCGGAGAAACAGCGCGAGAATTGAAACTGGCTGGCGAAACCACAGCGATTTGCGATTTGCTTGATCGTCAGGTTCGAACGCGACAACAGCACCATCGCCAGTTGCAGCCGTAACAATCGGTAGGTCTGCATCGGGCCGCGGCCGATGTGCTGCTGGAAGAGCCGGCAAAGATGCTTGGGGGAGACGTTGGCGGCGGCGGCAAATTCCCGCAAGCTGACGGAGCGTTCCGGCTCCTCATCGATCACCTCGCGCATGCGCTTCAACGCGCGCTGCACCGGCGCGGGCCGCGCCGCCGTCTCCACCGCCCGGACGGGCGACGTGTTCTTTTCGAACAGCGCCTCCAGCAGCGTTTTCATCAGGCAGCAGACCTCGCGCGGAGGCGACTCGGCGGGCCAACGCGGCTGCGCGCCGCAACGCGTGACCAGATGCTGCAACAACGCGGCGCACACCGGTTCGGGTTTCGCCACGATCACCGGCCAGGCCGAGGGAGCCGGCCAGTGGCGGGGGATGGCGTCGAGGTTGAAATGAAGATAGGCGTGGCGCGTCTCGTGTTTCGGGTCCCAACGATAGCTCTCATGGAAGCCCGGCCGCGCCAGGAGAATCGTGCCAGGCGCCGTCGCATATTCGCGGTCGTCGCGAAGATAGGCGACCTGTCCCTCGAGGATGAACACCAGCTCGTAATCCGTGAGCACGCGCGGGCCGAGAGTCTCGCCGGGGCGATAGGTGACCGTCCCTCCATAGACGTAGTCCAGCCGCAGGCATTCGTCGCGGCACGGCGTCTTGGCGTGAATTTCGGGCATGGCGTTTTCCAGGTTTCGGCGCGTTTAAACTCAACATGCCGGACCGGATGCGAATATTAGACATCAGAATGCGAATTCTGGCAATGGCTTCCTGAAGCGGACATCGCGTAGGATGCCGTCCACTTTGGACCTCATGAAGACGATGTGTTTTGCGCTTTTGGGTACGGTCATGCTCGCCCTGTCTTCCAGCGCGGTCCTTGCGGAACCGAAACCGGCGGACGCGGCAGGCCGCCAGGAAATCTGGCCAAACCATCCGCCGGCCGATTGTCCCTTTCCCCAGTCCACCGCGCTCACCGGCATCCGTTTCACCGGCCGTCACGCGGAGTACACGCACGCCGACACGTGGTATCCGTCCTGGGCTTCGGACAACCGGATGTATTCGCCGTGGACCGATGGAACCGTCAACGGTTTGAAGTCCAACTCGGGGGGTACGAATGCTACCACCGGTTTTGCTACAATCCTCGGCGACGACCCGCTGCATCTGACGGTCACCAACCAGGGCGTGTACGTTTCCGCTCCCTCCCCGTATGCGAGCCGGTATCCCTGCGGGTCGCTGGTCCATAACGGCGTCTGGTACTACGGCACGTACTGCCTGCACCCGTCGGGGAGCGTCAAGCATGACGGGACGGCTTACAACTGGCCGTGGCTCGGCCCCTTCGTCGGTTTCCGGTACTCGACCGATTTGGGAAAGACCTGGACCCAGACGCCCTGCACACCGGCCAAGCCGTTGTTTGGCGAGCAGGCGTTGAACGGCGAACCGGTGAAGATGGGTTCGCCGCATTTCGTGGATTTCGGAAAGAACCTGGAGCATTCGCCGGATGGCAAGGCGTATTTGGTGGCCCACGGCGCGTCCGATGGGACCAGCCGCCGGTTCGGCTACAATAGCTGGATTACCGGCGACTAGATTTATCTCGCACGCGGCACGCCCGGCATCGAGACCCTGAATGCTGCCCGGCAATACGAGTTTTTCGCCGGGCACGGCAGCGCGGGCGAGCCACGCTGGAGCCGCCGCCTGTCCGAGGCCCGACCCATCGCGGCGTGGCGCGATCACATGGGGTGCGTGACGATGACCTACAACGCGCCGCTGAAAAAGTTCCTGATGTGCGTCACCGACGGCGGCAACACGGCCGGTTATTACAGCACGTATCTCTTTGAATCCGACCGGATCACCGGGCCGTTCAAGCGGGTGCATTACCTCCATCACTTCGGTGAACAAGCGTATTTTGTGAACCTGCCGTCGAAGTTCATCGGGGCGGATGGCCGGACGCTCTGGCTCTGTTATGCCGCCAATTTCGCGCCGAACTGGAACGGGATGAAAATCCTGTCCAAACCGCCCGGAAGCCGTTATGGAATGTGCCTGCAGGAAATCCGGGTGCAGACGCCGTCGGAAACCGGGGGCGTCGGGAAATGATCGCAGGAGGATGATCATGCGAAAAATGCTTGTCGTGTTTGCTCTGTTCGGTATCGGGTTGGCTGTCAGGCCGGCGGTCGCATCGGAACGGACGGTCCTGGTGCTCGACGGGCGCTGGCAGATCGCCGAAGGCTCGATGGACACCGCGCCGTCGAAGTTCGGACACGAGGTGGTGGTCCCGGGCCTGGTGGACATGGCCAAACCACCCTTCGTCGAACCGGGACCGAAGGTGGCGGAGCGCGGGAAGGCGTTCCCACAAAAAGACCCGCGACGCGACGCGTTCTGGTACCGACGGACCTTCACGATGCACGGGCCAATTCCGGCAATCGCCACGCTGAAGGTCGGCAAGGCGATGTTTGGCACGCGGGTGATCCTGAACGGCCGGACACTCGGCGATCACGCGCCGTGCTTCACGCCGGCGTTCTTCGATGCAAAACCGGCGCTGAAGGCCGGCCCGAACGAAATTCTCATCCGTGTCGGCGCGGACCGCGACGCCGTGGGGCGGGGGATTCCTTCGGGCTTCGACTTTGAAAAAACCCGCTACATTCCGGGTATTTTCGATTCGGTCGAGCTGATCCTGAGCGGCACACCGGCGATCACGAACGTCCAGGTGGCGCCGGACATCCCCAACCACCGGGCGCGCGTGCGCGTGTGGCTGAAGGACGCGAAGGTCGGCACTCTGACCGCGGAAGTGCGTGAAGCGAAATTCGGCAGGCCCGCCGGCAAGTTGTCACCGCGCATCACAGGCAGCGGGGACCAGACCCTGGATTTCACCATTCCGATTGCCGGCTGCCGGTTGTGGTCGCCGGAAGATCCGTTCCTGTACGAATTGCTGGTGCGGACGGCGGGGGACGAATATCGGACGCGGTTTGGCATGCGGGAGTTCAAGTTCGACCCGGCGAGCGGCCGCGCGATGCTCAACGGCAAGCCGTACTTCATGCGCGGCAGCAACATCACCCTCTACCGGTTCTTCGAGGACCCCGAGCGCGGCAACCTGCCGTGGCGCAAGGAATGGGTGCAGCACCTGCACCAGCGGGTGAAGGACATGCACTGGAATTGCCTGCGCTACTGCATCGGGTTCCCGCCAGAACTGTGGTATCGCATCGCCGACGAGGAAGGCATCCTGATTCAGGACGAATTCCCGCTCTGGTACGGCGGCCAGGGCTGGAGCGTCTGGGCCGGCGAATTGAAGACCGACCAACTCGCCCGGGAATACACGGAATGGATGAAGGAGCGATGGAACCACCCCTGCGTCGTGATCTGGGACGCGAACAATGAGACCGTGTCGGACCAGACGGCGCCCGCCATCCGCCAGGTGCGCGACCTCGATATGTCCAACCGCCCGTGGGACAACAGCTACATGCCACCGCTGGAGCCGGGCGATTGTTTCGAGTCGCACCCGTATCATTTCTCCAATCCCAACTACAAGCTGTCGCGGCT
>CAZAAF010000513.1:0-3763 GCA_964482575.1 uncultured Verrucomicrobiota bacterium
CCGCCCATAGGGGTGATGCCAGCCCACCAGCGCCGTGTTGAACCCCAGGTCGCGGGCACGAGAGAAAACATTCGGCAGCCGGCTCCAGCCGATTTCCTGTCCGTCCGCCAGCGTGAGCTGCAGTTCATTGCGACCGGCGGGGCGGGCTTCTTCCACAAGCCGGCCGGTGGTCAGGGCGGGCATGGATATCCGGGTGCAGTGACTCGGCGGGAATGCATTGACCGCCACGAACGATTCCTGTGCGAGCCGGTCGAGTTCCGGCAGGTGCAGTCCCGGCGGACGCTGCCGGAAGGTCACGCGCTGGTCCATTTCGTCGAAAATGATCCAAACCACCCGTTGGGGAGGAATCGCGTTGAACATGGGCGGCGTGGGCGGCAACACGTCGACGTGGGGCGCCCTTTCCAGGACCAGTATCATCATGCCCAGTTTGGTTATCGTGAACAGCATGAGGGGAAAGCAAATCACCACGATGAACTTGGCCAGACGGGCCGCGGCGCGGTGCCACCGCAGGACTGCCGCCGCGACGACGAGGGCGATGGCGGTGCCGATCAACCATGCATGTTTCAGAGCGACCAACAGCCAGACCAGGTGAGGCCGATGGAGCGTGTGGAACCTCACGAATTCCAGCGGCACCAGCAGGGCCGCGCACAAGGCGATATTCCCGAGGGCATGCACGCTCCGGTCCGAAGACAGTCGCACCAGGCAGGCGCCACACCAGAACAGAAAGGACAACCATGCGATGTTGGCCAGCAGCGCGAGGGGCATGGCCGCGATTTTTGCCTGCTTGAACACATGGTCGCCGGTGGTGTCATCCAGCAGGCCATACCACGCGTTGCCGAAACAGAGGTTGGCCAGGGAGATGGCCACCAAGGCGTCCTTGAGCTTGTCGCGTACGGGATGCGTCTGCGTCTCGAACACGTTCAGTGCGCGCGAGCGCCATTTTCTTTGGGGGGTGGCGTTCAAGGGGTCGCGCTCTTTTTGCGAAGCAGGTACAGCTGCCGGTGCGTGCCGTCCAGGGGCGCCGTGCGCACGACATCAAAGTGCGGCCGGCAGGCTGTTTCGAAGGCGGTACAATCCAGACCATTGTGGAGGTGGTCGCGCCCGCGCGCCAGCCGGCGAAACATCGCATCCTGTGGCCCGACGAATTCCACAACCGCCAGACCGGTCGTCAGGAACGCGGCCAGGCTCATGACGTCGTCCAGGGGAACCCGTTCCGTCACCAGGAGATGATGCAGCGTTGCCAACAGGAAGATGCAATCAAAGGCCCCGGAGGCGCGCTCCAGAAACGACAGGCATTCACGGTTGCGCCAGCCCAACGCGGCACTGGGCCGTGCCAGGTTCACCACCAGGGGCAGGATATCCAGGTGGCGATCCTGGGCCTGCCGTCCAATCGCTCCCACGCACACCGGATCGACATCCATGGCCACCACGCGGGCGCCTGCGTTCGCGGCCATGACGCTGAAGTGGCCGGTGTTGGCGCCGATGTCCAGCACCCGCCGGGGTTTGAACTCATCCAGCGCGCGGCTCACGAATGTTTCCTTGGCGGCGAAGGAGTCCGTCGGGTAACTGTGCGTGGCCATGTACCGGGACCATGCGGAGGTTTCCCGCGCCCCGGGGTTGAGCGATTCCAGCGTCCGCCGCAACCGTTTCAGCAACGATGCGACGATGAAACGCGCCTTGTCCGGGTCGTTCAACGTGCGATTTTGGTAGATGGCGTTGCCTTGGTGTTCCGCCCTGCCCGAGAGCCATGTGGGCAGGCTCACCAACGACAAGGCCGGCGGCATCAGTCGTTCCAAGGGGCCGCACAGGCGATAGACTTCCTGCGGCTCCAGTCCGTCCCGACGGGTCGTGAACAGATCGGCCAGCCGGAGTCCCCGGCGTTGGTTGGCCAGCAGCGGCAGCAGGAAGGTGCGCACAAACTGCGCGCAGGGAAGCCACGTCGGATCACCTGGATTTCGTCGCTCGAATGACAGGAGATCCACGAAGACCGGCTGGCAACCGCGGAACAGGATGTTGAAGGGGGTGGCGTCTTTCAGACCGAAACCTTCCGCCAGGGCGGTTTCCGCGAGATCCAGTGTCAGCCGGCCCGCCTGGAACAGCATCGCCGGTGTCCACTCATGGGGATAGCTGGGAAACCACAGGCGTTCATGCTCAAACACCCGGCCCGCGTTCATGCGCGCGGCCATTGCCGGAGACGCTTGTTCCCGCCAACGAGTCAGGTCCGCCTCACTCGCCGGGCGCGTGGGGATTAACCGGCCGGCCGACACGGCGTTTCGCGCACACGCGGAGTCCAGAAACGCCTCCAAATCCGCGGTGCCTTCCGCCGAGACAAAGCGCAGGACTTTGTCCTCGAACACACGACAGTAGCCCGTGGGATCGCGAAAGGAGATGGCTGCGTCGTTCTTCACGAAAAACGTCTGGTGTCGGACCGGAAACCTAAGACATCGGCATCACGACCGGTGACGGCGCAGGAGATTCCGCACGAGTTCCTTGAGAAAATCCCGGGTCTTCCTCAGGTGGAAGACAAAACCAAAGACCGCGGCGACCAAAAGTTGCCATACCAACAATCCGGATCCAGGATCCACATAGCCGATAACATCAATGGCTGCAGTCAACATTGTTCAACACTCAACACCCAAACCCAACTCGGACTACATGGGCATGGCTTCTAAACACTAACAGGGCTTGAGGAGAAAAAACACCCGGCAGGCATGGTCTCGCTCTTCCATGACCCGGGAGGATATCCCCATCGATTGGGCCCCGTCCATAACCCAAAAGTATCACCCGGAAAAAGGAGAGTCGCCCATGCCAGTCTGACAAGCCGGCTCTCGGTATGAGCGGTCCTGGGTTTCAATAACCGGGGCGTTTCGTTCATTGCGAATTCAAATAGCGTCTTGGTGTTGAAAAACACATGAACGACGCAAAAGCTGCGTGGATGGGCGGTTTTTCGATGGCCACCTCGGTGCTCTCGGGCTTGCGCCGGGAGGCTCAGGAACGGACATCGCCTGTGAGGACAGTTTGATAGATCGCCAGGGTTTGTTTGGCGACCCCGACGGGGTGCCATTGACGGCGGGCCTTGTCGCGGGCGGCTGCACCCATGCGCGCGCGCCGCGCATCGTCCGAGAGCAAGGATTCAATCGCCCCGGCGATGGCGCAGGGATTGGCGGGCGGGACCAACAGGCCCGAGACTCCGTCCTCCACCAGTTGGGGAAGGGCGGCCACGCGGCTTGCCACGACGGGGCGTCCCACGGCCATGGCTTCGGCGGCCACGTTGCAGAACATTTCCTCAAGCGAAGGGACGGCAACCACACTGGCGCGTGCCATCTCCCGGGCCACGGCCTCCGGTCGCAGGAAACCGAGGAACTCCACCGTGTCGGAGAGACCGGCGGACTGGATTTGTTGCTGGACGGCGGCGAAATAAGACTCGGCTCCTCGTCCGGGGACGCCACCCACGGCCAGTTTCAAGGAGGGCCGGTGTTCGCGCACACGGGCCACGGCGTCCACCAGATACTCCACGCCCTTGCGTTTTTCGATGACGCCGACGAAGAACAACCGGTCGGCCTCGGGCTCGCCAGCAGTTTGAAAGAAGATCGGGTCCACGGCGTTCGGCACCTCGTAGAGGTGCGCGTGAGGTGCCACGGGTCGCAGCTCTTCGGTCCCGTAGACGCTCATGCCGATGAGGTGATGCGCATGATGGATGCACCATCGTTCGACCGCCAGGGTGAGCCGCCCGCGCGAGAACCAGGACGGTGGCAGGGTTTCC
>CAZAAF010000514.1:0-3744 GCA_964482575.1 uncultured Verrucomicrobiota bacterium
AGCGCTAATAAGTCGTTCCATGGTTCAATTGGGCGGGGATACTAGCGGGTGACGCCCCCGGATGCCAGCGCTGTTCATCGGGACGGCAGGGAAGGGAGACGGCGGCATTTTGGGCTGGACCACCGGGGGAAGATAAGACATGTATAGTAAATTTATCTTGACAGTATAGAAAAAGACGTATATCCTGTCCCGCGATGCAAAGTGGCGCGAAACGAGAAAGAGGGAAGGCTTGGCCGCGAATGACGCCAAAGGCGCGAATGTGGGAAGTCCAGCTTGGTAGCCGCCGACGTAAGGAGGCGGCGAGAGGGGTGCCACGGATTCACAGGGAAGAAACGTGGATGGGGTTTCTGCGAAACGAAGCCAAATGAAAAAATAAGATACGTATTTTCAAGGAGTTGCAAAACACGGTAACGCGAAAACTGCGAAACGAAGCCAAATGATCCATGGATGCCACGAACGAATTGGTGATGAGCGAAGACGTGAAGTCCGGCCCGGTAGCCGCCGACGTAAGGAGGCGGCGGACAGGTGGAACCGATTTTTCCACGATTGATTGATATGGCAGTGCGTCACCAACGAATCCTGCATGTGGACGGCGATGCGTTCTTCGCGTCGTGCGAGATCGCCCTCGATCCGACCCTGCGGAATCGTCCGGTGTATGTCGGCGGGGGACGGCGGGGCGACGGGATCGTGATCGCCGCCAACTACCTCGCCAAGTGCCACGGCCTGACTACCGGGATGGCGTGTTTCGAGGCGCGGCGCAAATGCCCGGAGGGGGTGCTGGTGAAGCCGCACTACAACGAGTACCGACGGCTGTCGCTGGAAATCTTCAAGCGGCTGAAAAACTACACGCCCATGCTGGTGCCCACGTCGATCGACGAGGGATTTCTGGATTTCACTGATTCCCCGCGGGTCTTCGGTTGTCGTACGCCGACGGAGTTGGCGCAGCGGATCCGGCGGCAGATTGCGACGGAGGTTGGCGTGCCGATCTCGGCGGGGCTGGGGTCGTCCCGCTGGCTGGCGAAGCTGGCGACGGAGCATTGCAAACCGGACAATTTCCTCGAAGTGCCGGAGGGTCGGGAGCGGGAATTCCTTGCGCCCGTCCCGGTGCGCAAGATTGCGGGCATCGCCAAACGGCGGGCGCTGGCGTTGCGGGCGCTGGGCGCGACGACGTTTGGCGACGTGGCGCAGTTGCCGACGGAGTTGTTGCGGAAACGGTTCGGCGTGTTCGGCCTGGGGTTGTCGTTGCTGGCGCGCGGCGAGCTTCACGAGAAGCTCGCGCCGGCGAACAACGTGCGCTCCTGCATCAGCAGTGCCACGACGCTGCCCTACGATGAGCCGGATTATGAGGCCGCCCTGTTGTTCCTGTTGGACCAGACCGAGCGCGCTTTCACGATGTTCTTCAGGGAAAACCTCAAGGCGCGTGAGATGAGCGTGTTTGTGCGGTTCCGCGATCTCGATGGCGTGGGGCGCAACGTGCGGTTTGAGACGGCGCAATTCGTGCCGCACGTGATCGAGACGGAGGTCGAACGCATGTTTCGCGAACTGGTGGCCGGCCAGCGGCGGCCCATCCGGCAGGTGTGCATCCATTTTTGTAATTTCGAGCCGCTCGACTTGCAGCCGGATTTGTTTGGCGATCATCCGGAGTTCAAGCGCCGCGAACTGCATCACGCCATGGAAGCCATCGAGGCGCGGTATGGCCCGCGCAGTCTCAAGACCGGCACGCGGTTGCTGGCGGAGTCGCAGGCGGCGCACCTGCTTGGCGAGAAGGCGAAATGCCCGTTCGTGCCGCAGCGCGAGATGGAGATCAAGGTGGACCAGTTGCCGGAGGACCTGCGCGAGAACACGCTGGACCCGGTGTATGAGGAGGCGTGGCTGCCGCTGGAACTGGAGGAGTCCGGGGCGGACGCGGTTTCGTTGTCGCTGCCGCGCGCCTGGGGGCGATCCACCACGCGGGAGTCGAAATTTGGACGGGAGGAGTAGATGGAGAGACATTGCTTCTGCACTTGCATCGGGAGCGCACGCGTCTAGCTTTAGGTCGGTGTTCGGGTTTTCAACCATGAATACGGCACGATGGTCATGCGATGGGCGCTTTCGCCGGGCGGCGCGCACCTGCTTGCGGGGGTGCGATGCGTGCAGGATTGGGCGTGACGCAAAGCCGTCAACAGTACTGACAGGCTGTCGGGCATGGATGGTGTGGCTATTCCTTGTCGGAACGACCGGTGCGTGGGGACAATTGCCGGCGCTTTATCAGCCGGCGACCCTGACGGACGCGGCGCAATATGCGCATCGGGTCTTCGACGACAGCCGCCAGCGCTGGCTCTGCCAGACCAACAACGCCGAGGTGGCGTGCGAGTTTGGCCACGCTTGTTTCGAGTGGGCGGAGTATGTGGAGACGGCGGCGCAACATGCCGCCATTGCCCGCGAGGGCATCGCCGCCTGCCGTTGCGCCCTCCAGATCCAGTCACAGCTCGCGGCGGCCCATTACTACCTCGGGATGAACATGGGCCGGCTTGCAGAGACCAAGCCACTGAGCGTGCTGAAAATCGTTCGCGACATGGAAACGGAATTCAAATCCGCCGCCGCCCTCGACCCGACCTTGGATGCCGCCGGTCCCTGGCGGTCGTTGGGCGAACTTTACCTCGATGCCCCCGGGTTTCCCTTCAGCATCGGCAACCGCGCCAGGGCGCGCGACTGCTTCAACCATGCGGTGGCGTTGCGGCCCGACTTTCCCGGCAACCAGCTCGGGTTGCTGGAGGCGTGTCTCAAACTCGGTGACAAGAAGACCGTGAAGCTGCGGTTCGAGGAGGTGGAACGTGTCCTGTACGAGGCGCACACCCAGTGGGCGGGTGTCGAATGGACACGGCTGTGGCGGGATTGGAATGACCGCTGGGACAAGCTCAAACGGCGCGCGGGTGTGGTGGCGTCGGAAAAGTGACGTGCAAGGACGTGGACGCCTCAGCACTCACTCGCTGGGGTCGGGACGGAAAATCGCGGTGCCGACCCGCACCATCGTGGCGCCTTCCTCGATGGCCACTTCAAAATCGTTCGTCATCCCCATCGAGAGATCGGGCAGGGGAATGCCGTGCTGTTGCTGGAGCCGGTCGCGCAGTTCACGCAGTGCGCGGAACGTGGGACGGGCGTTTTGAGGGTCCTCGAAGAACGGCGCCATCGTCATCAGCCCGCGGATTTCCAGGCGGGAGAGGGCGTTCAATTCGGGCAGCGCGGCCGCGACCTCGTCCGGTTTGAACCCGAACTTTGTGCTTTCGCCGGAGACGTTGCACTCCAGCAGCACCGGCACGGTACGGCTGGCGTGATCGGCGCACTTGTTGATTTCCCTTGCGAGCCGGACACTGTCCACCGACTGGATCATGTGGAACAGGTCCACGACATCGCGCGCCTTGTTGGTCTGGAGATGGCCGATGAAGTGCCATTGCAGTTTGCCGGGCAGTTCCGGGATCTTGGCCCGGGCCTCCTGGATGCGGCTCTCGCCGAAGGTCGTGGCACCCTCGGCAATGGCTTCACCGATCACCTCCGGCAGGACGGTCTTGCTGACGGCGACAAGTTGAATGTCGGCGGGGTTGCGCCCGGCGCGGGTGGCGGCTGCCTGAAGGCGGGCGCGGACGGCGGCGAGATTGTCGGCGATCGTGGACATGCGCTTACTTGATGGGGTGGGAGAGAATGGCGACCACCTGTTGCGCCACCAGTTTTCCGCAAGCAAATCCACCCGCTAACCATCAGCGCCGC
>CAZAAF010000515.1:0-3744 GCA_964482575.1 uncultured Verrucomicrobiota bacterium
ATTTTTTGGAGTTCATCATGGGCGCACTATGTCACGCCCGCCTGCGCGGAGTAAATGCGTTTTTCTGACACCGGTTCCAAGGCTTGGAAAAAACCGCGGAAACTTTTTCAAGGCTTGGACAGGTCGCGAGGCGGTTCTGCTAACACCGCGGGCGGGGGCAGCAGGCTTCATGGTTAGGCCGCTGTTTGCGGTGCTACATGCGTGCCCTGCCCTGACGCACAATATCCCGGACTTTATAAAGTCCGGGATGTTGCACCCCCTGGTTGCGCCGCCAGATTCCAAGGTTTGGAAGTTTTTCGGCGAGATTTTCCAATCTCTGGAAAAACTGGGGGTGCGACTTTCCAAGCCTTGGAAAGAGCAGGGCGGAGAGCTAATCTCGCGGCCATGAAACGCGCACTTCTGCTTGGTCTGGCCATCGGCGCGGCGGTGCAACTTGTGTCTGGGGTGGAACCTTCGCCGCTCGCGCGGCTCGTCTTCCAGCCTTCCATGCAGGCGGGCCAGCGTGACACGAACGGAAACGTCATCGCCGGCACGGAGGTGATGCACTTGGTGCCTCACAAGGGCAAGCTTTACGCCAGCACAAGTCTGTGGATGGAAAGCGATCTATCCATCCCGAAAGCGTGCCAGATTCTGGCGCTCGATTCGCCCAAGGGCCAGTGGCACGTGGAACGCCAGTTCACGACGAGCAACCTGCGCTGGGGCAGCTTGCGGGAAGTCACCTTCTCCGCCGGTAAAATTTCGCTATTGCTGGCCGCGCCCGATGTGAAGCGCGGGCCGTACAAGCTCTATTGCCGCGACGACGACACCAGCGCATGGACGGCTTCGACGCTGGGATCGGTCACAAACTACACGACAACACGTGCGCTTGGGCAACACCGCGACGGCGTCACCCGCGTGGAGCGCGTCTTCGCTGGCACCGACCATCTCGGCGTGATCAGCGGCATCTATGACGCGGCAGCGCCGGGCAAACTGCGCTGGGACCAGACGCCGGAATTCCCGACGCCGCCGGGTGAGCGCGTGATGGGCTTTTGCGACTGCAACGGAATTTTCTACTGCGCCACGTCGCGCCACATTTTCCAGCGCACCGATGGCGCCGCGCCAGCGTGGAAGGAAATTTATTTCTGTGAGCGCGAGATCAGTCCGTGCGGCATCCGCGGTCTCTCGGCGGTGCCGAATCCGGCGGGCGCGGGCGAGGTGCTGCTGTTTGCCGCGTTGAGCCAGGTCCGCCGGGTGGACCCGGCGGCCGGCTTCAAGGAAACGATTGAACAGCCGTTGCCCGCCTTCCTGACGGAGCAGTTGGGCCTGCGCGTCACCTATGTGCTTTCCGCCTACAACGAGTTCATGCGCTACACGCTACCCGACACCGGCGAAACGGTCTGGCTGTTCGGCCTCGAATCCACCTATGGGCCGGTGGCGTTCGCGGCGCGGAAGACGAAGCCGCGCGTGTTCACCCGCGAAAATCCACGCAGCTATTTCGCCGCCGAGGCGCGCTACTGCATCCGTCACGCCAAGGGCGCTGACATCCGCTACGAGCTGGCCGAAGTTGTCGATCCGCGCCTGCCGGTACTGGTCGCGACGCGCGTCATGGCCGTCTCGCCGTTCGCAGAAGATCGCGGCCGCGCGTTCTACTTCGGCGGTTTCGACTGCAATGCGGTGCCCTCGCATAACACCGCCTGGATTTACCGTGCCGCGTGGCGCTGATGCACGGGATTCGCGCTTGTGCGAGGGTAGCGGCCGACTACAATGAACTCATGATGAAGACCATATCTTTCGCCGGCCTGTGTCCCACCAACAAAAACCGCGTGCGGTTGGCGATCGTGGCGTTGCTGGCGGTTGCCTGCGCTGCCGCCGCCGCGCCGGAGATGGAAAAACAGCTCCTGTTCGGCGGAGCCGCGGTCAAGGGCTGGTCGCCCGCAGAATCCACACTCGAAGTTTCCACGGCGCATGTGAAGGTGAACGCCGCCGCGCTGCACTGGCATGTCACCGTGGATTATTTCGGCGGCGAGAAAAATTATCCCATCGGCTGGCCGCGTTTCGGGCGCGCGCTCACCGAGGGCGCGCAGCGCGACTGGTCGGCGTGGGATTTCCTGCATGCGTGGGTCTTCACGACCTCCTCGCGTCCGACGCTGCCGAGAGAGCCACTCGGCCTTGGCCTGTACGCGCCGGACAAGGCGCACGCCTTCAACACCAGCCTGACGGACCTGAAGCTGAACGAGTGGGTCGAGATCAAAATCCCCATTGCGAAAATTGCGCAGCCCGGTAATGTCCGTAACATCCAGTTCCACATCGCCGAGGCGAATTATCAGCATGCTGACCAGCTCGATCTCTGGATTGACGACCTGGCGCTGCTGCGCTACGCGCAACCGACCTTGCTGGATTTCGCGGCGGAAGCGGACGTGCTATTCGCCGATGCCAAGGTTGTGGTGGCGCAGTTCCAGTTGGCGGGCGTCAAACCCAACGCCACCGTGCCGATGACCTGCGAGCTGCGGTGCGCCGGCAAGAGCGTGGCGCACACCACCGCGCAGGCGACGCGTGGCACACAGCGCATTGCCTTGGAATTGGGGAAGACCGCGCTGGTTGCCGGCGTCTACGAGCTGACGGCCTGCGCCGCCGGGCAGGCAGCCGCCACCACAACCGTGCGCGTCGTGGAATCGCCGTGGAGGAAATGAACATGCGCTTCCTTATCATTTTCGCCCTCGCTGTTTCGGCCCACGCCGCGCCGCTGCTCTTTGACATGGGCACGGCGAAGTCCGAAACCTGGAGCGGTTTCACCAAAGTCACCACCACCAATCTCCATACCGCCACAGCCGACTTTGGTTGGCAAAGCAAGGACGGACTTTCCAGCTCGCTGCGCGCCTACCGCGCCCCGGTCGAGAACAAGAGCCGCGGCCACGATGAGCCGCCGCCGATCTGGACCAACCCGATCACCGAGGCCGCCGTGCTCGGCAGCGCGACGAATACATTCTACTTGCATGTATCGCCCGGCGACTACGACCTCTACCTCGTCTGTGGCACCAGCGACTCGAAATATCGCGCACAATATTTCGACTTCATGGTGCGGGTGGCCGGCGAGGTCCAGCACGTCCAGATCGAGGGCGCCTATCAATTCCGCACGCTGCGTTTCCATGTCACCGCCGGTAGCAAGCCGCTGGCAATCCAGTTTGAGCCGCGCAGCAAGTGGGTCGTGAACGCCGTGCTAGCGTGGCGCGTGGAGGATGCCGCGCGCGTCGAGAAGGACATCATCGCGCCGTTCGAAGAATGGACCTTCCGCCTGCCGCCTGCCGAATGGGCCCAGTGGAAGCAGGACCCGGAGCCGCCGACCGGCCCCATGCCGAAGCTCGCGGCGGCCGACGAGCGGCGCGGCTTCGCCGTGTGGTCGCGGCCCTATGTGGAGTGCATCTATCCGCACACGAATCCGCGCGCCGAGGATCTCAACCCCGAACTGCGCGCCTTCGCCACCCCCGGCTAGTACGAGCCGCTCAACTTCATCATCCTCCCGTTGCGCGACCTCACCGATGCACACATCAGCGTCAGCGCCATCGGCCCGGTGCCGGCGCAAAATATTGAGGTGCGCCGCGTCCGCTACATGCTCGCGCGACCGAACTACACGGTGCTCTATCACTGCCGCAGCGTGCCCGACGTGCTGGAGCGGTTTGATCGCGGCTGCGCTTATGCGCAGGCGTTGAAGGCCGGCGAGAACACGCGCTTCTGGCTGACGGTGCGCGTGCCCGACGATGCGCCCGC
>CAZAAF010000516.1:0-3724 GCA_964482575.1 uncultured Verrucomicrobiota bacterium
TCATAATCCAAGCACGGTCTCTGTCTCGTGCCTGTATCCATCGCGCCCGGAGGTCGCGATCCACCTTCGACAATGCCGGTCGCATGACGGTTCATGGACCGGACGCGTCAACGCCCGGTTGATGGAGTTCTCCTCAGGTCGGGCCGCCGAACGTTTGAATAGCCACGTCCACGCGTTCGCCAACCCGTTGGAGTTCACGCTTCAGCGTGTCCGGCTTTCTTGGAAGGCGCAACGGATGTTCACACGGGCACGGTTGGAGACCGGGGCGGTTCCCACGATGGACCGCTACTCCACGGTGTTTCGCAGCACGCCGATCGGTTCGATTTCCGTCTCGATAATGTCGCCCGGTTGAAGCGTGAAACCGGCCGGGGGTACGACGGCGGCGCCGGTCAACAGGAACACGCCGGGGACAAAGTCGTTCTCGCGGCCCAGGTACTCCGCCATCTCCTCGAAGCGGCGTTTCATCTGCGCCACGGACGTCCGCCCTTGGAACACCCGCGCCTGGTCGCGTTCGATGCGCATTTCGATTTCCAGCGTGCGAGGATCGGGAATGGCGTTGGCGAGCGTCAGGCAGGGACCGAGCGCACAGCTTCCGCGGTAAATGCTCGCCTGCGGCACGTAGAGCGGGCTCTCGTCGGCCAGGTCGCGCGCAACCACGGCGTTGGCGATGGTGTAACCGACGATGGCTCCGGTGTAATTGATGACCAGCACCAGCGAGGGCTCCGGGACGCTGCGCCGGGCATCGGCGCGGACGCGGACAAACTGTTCCGGACCGACGGCGCGTTCCGGCGTGGACTTCAGGCACAGGGCGTGGCGGGGTGAATTGAAAACCGTCTCGTAACAGCCCGCGGCGCCGTGTTTGGAGGCGGTGTCCATGCGCGCGGCGTGGGTTTGCGGATACGAGGCGTCCGTCTCCCAGACTTCCTGCACATCCAGCGGCGCCTCCCATTGAATCTGTCCCAACGGCAGCGCCGGCGCATGCTGCATCGCCTCCGTCACCGCCGCCCCGGGGTCGTCCAGCCGCAGCAGGCCGGACACGGACCCGAAGGTGTTCGGGTCCTTGGTGGTCAGGTCCACGACGCGCTCGCCGTCGAGCACGCCGAGCCGGAAGGGGTAGCCATCTTGAAAGTGGAGGCCTGGGGTGGTGAATCGGATGATTTTCATGGCGCAATCGTCAGTTCGGCTCCGGCGGCTTTGTGCGTTTCGGTTGTCCTTTTGCGTTGACTCGGGCGGGCACTCTAGGAGAATGCGGGCGTGGCGTCAATCGGGCTGAACACAAGCCCGGGGCGCCCGGCAAGCCGATCGATGAAACCTGGAGCTGACAAACCCATTTTCTGTACGGCGCGGTTGGAGGCGCCACCGCTCGATAAACTGGCACAACGGCTCAAGGCCGACAACCGGGCGCACGCCCTGTTCGACCTGTGGCGCCAGCTCGTGAACCAGCCGAACGCCATCACCTTCATCCTGAAGCCCGCGCGCGACACGAAGGCGAAGTTCCATGTGTGCCTGGCCTGCAACCAGACGTTCTCCGGCTCGGAGCTGGTCTTCCGCCATTTCCGCCAGCAGCACGCGGAAAAGGCCGTGAAGATCGTGCCGAAAACCGTCGAGCCGCCCAAGGGCAACTTCCAGTTCGTGGCCCGGTGCGGATTGTGCCGGTCGTTGTTGTGTCCGCCCAACTACCACGAGTTCACCGCCCGCCTGACGGCGCATCATCAGGACCGCCACGACCGCGCGCCGTTCGACGAGTTTCGGGCGAAGGTGACCAATTCCAACTCGGCCGACGACGTCGAGGCGTGGCGCAAGGCGGTGAGCGTGACGCAGGAGCTGCATTGCGCGTTCTGCGACCAGGTGGCGGCGGACGAGCACGCGCTGCTGGACCACGTGCGGCAGGCGCACGCCGACCAAGTGGAGAAGACGGAGGTGGAGCTGGCGGTTGCCGCGGCCCAGGTGCGGCATCTGGAGTGCCGCGACCTTCGCCATGCCTGCAACCAGATTTGGGACAAGGAAAAGAAGGACCCCGGCCACTTCCTGTCGCTGTTGCGCCAGGGATTGAGCCAGCGCGGCCTGCAAATCTTCCGCGACATCCTTGGCCATCAATACGCCTGCCGGCATCATCCCCGCCGGGCTTCGGAACGCGACGCGCTCACGCCGCGCCAGCAGGAAGTCCTCGGCCTCGCCGCCGCCCCCGCCCGCCGCGGCCACAAGCCCAACCGCCACACACTGCGCGATCATTTCACGACGCAGGGGATTGGCGAGGCGGACGTCAAGACGGACATCGATGCATTGGTCCGGATGGGATTGCTGGTGGAGTTCGACAACGGCCAGCTCGATGCGCTGGGGCCGGGGTCCCACATCGCGGTCTAGGGCCCGCGGACGGCGGGATGTTCGCAGGCGGAGGCCGCCCTGTCAGGGCAGCGGCGCGCCATTGGCCGCCAGGAACAGCCGGTACCATTCCTCCCGCGTCAGTTCAATGTCCGCCGCCTTCGCCGCCTCGACAATGCGGGCCGGATCCGTGGACCCGATGACGGGGATGATCTTCGACGGGTGTTTCAGCAACCACGCCAGCGACACGGCACTGCGGCTGACGCCGCGTTCCCGGGCTATCAGGTCGAGCGCCTCGACGATTGGGGGGATGCGATAGCTCTGTTGCGAGGGCAGGAGGCGGTGGGCGCCGTCGGCGAGTTGTCCACCGGCGAGCGGGCTCCACGCCATCGGCGTCATCTTCATGGCCAGACACTGGTCAAGCGTCCCGTCGGTGAACGGGTCGAGCCTCGCGAGGCTGATTTCCACCTGGTGCGTGACGAGCGGGAAATGGCAGGCCGCCTGCACGGCGGCGACGAGGGTGGGTCGGAAGTTGCTGATGCCGAAGAACCGCACCTTGCCGCTTTCCTTCAGGTGCGTGAACGCGCGGGCGATTTCCAGCGGGTCGGCAAGATAATCCGGCCGGTGGAGCATGAGCACGTCCACGGTTTCGATGCCGAGCCGGCGCAACGAGGCTTCCGTGGCCGCAAGGATGTAGGATGCCGAAAAATCCCAGCGCGCCGGGGTCGTGGGCGCCGGGTCGCCTTTGCGCCGGATGCCGCACTTGGTGGCGATGATCACCCGGTCGCGCATCCCGGGCACCTCTTTCAACACCCTGCCGAACAGCTCCTCCGCCACCCCGTGGCAGTAGATGTCCGCGTGGTCGAAGAACGTGTAGCCCGCCTCGTAGGCCGCGAGGATGGCCCGGCGGGCCGACGCCTCGATCGCGGGGGTGACTTCGCTGGGCGACCAGCCGGCGATGCGCCAGCAGCCGTAGCAAAGCCGGCTGACATTCAGGAAACTCGTGCCGAGGGAAACTGTTTGCATAACTCATTCACTCTCAAGTTCACCCGGACGGTGGCGGCCGCCACCGCGGTCGCCAGGTGCTCATCCGGGCGTATTAGAGTATATAATCCACCGCGGGCCGGTTGAAGCGGATTTTATAAATACGTACAAGTTCATCTATCGGCGCCGGGTGGTCGTCCACGCGGTAGTTCACTTGGTGGATGCTTTCCGTCGTGCCTCTATGGCCGCTGACGACCAGAATCGCCGCAGATTGCTTGCCCCGGTGGTCGCCGCCCGCCTCGTCGGCGGCCTTCAATGCCGCGAGCAATCGCCACGCGAGGGACACTCCCGTCTTCTCCAACTCGAGGAACTTGGTTCGCATCGCTTCCAGCACCTGCGGGCCTGCCAGCGTGTTGCC
>CAZAAF010000517.1:0-3715 GCA_964482575.1 uncultured Verrucomicrobiota bacterium
CCTGCACCACGAGATGCCCGATGTCGCGGCGAACGAGGACATTTCCTGTCCCGACTTCTTCAAGCTGGGCGGCAAGCGGGTCCTGGTCTGCATCGCGCACAACCGTGGCACGCGCTACTACGTCGGTGAATGGAAGAACGAGCAGTTCCACCCCGAGCTGCACGAGCGGATGAGCTGGGTGGACAATCTCTACTTCGCGCCGGAATCGCTCGAGGCGCCTGACGGACGGCGAATCCTGTGGGCGTGGATTTTTGATCAGCGCGATGGCGAGACCAAACGCACCAGCGGGTGGTCGGGCGAGATGGCGTTGCCGCGCGAACTCACGCTCGGCGCCGACAACCGGCTGCGGATGAAACCCGTCCGGGAACTGGAGCGGCTCCGCTACAACGAGCGGTCGCTCCCCGCCATGACCCTGGCCGCCGGGAAGGACGCGGCGCTCGACACGATCGCGGGCAACACGCTCGAACTGGAACTGCAGATCGAACCGCGCGATGCGAAGCAGGTGGGCGTCAAAATCGCCCGCTCGCCCGGCGGGGAGGAGGAGACATTGGTGTTTTACGACGCGGCGGAGCAGAAGCTGAAGATCGACACGACGAAGTCCAGCCTCGGCCAGGGCACGAAGAAGATCGAAGCCGCGCCGTTCGCGCTCAAGCCCGGTGAATTGCTGACGTTGCGGGTGTTCGTGGACCGCTCGGTGGTGGAGGTGTTTGCCAACGACCGGCAGGCCGCGGTGCGCCGCATTTATCCGTCGCGCCCGGACAGCACGGGCGTGGCGCTGTTCGCCACCGGCGGCGAGGCGAAGGTGAACCGCGTCACCGCATGGCAGATGGCGCCCAGCAATCCGTATTGAGATCATGAACATGAACCTGCGAATCCTGTCCCAATGTGTCCTGTCGTCCGTTCTGGCTGCGGCGATGGCTGGCGGCGCGGACGTGGAACTGACGGTCAAGGCGGTGAAAGCCGCGCCGTCGCGTTGCACGGCGGCGCCGACGTTGAAGATCCTGAGCCAGGCCGATGTCTGGCACGAGCACAGCGGCGCGACATGGAGCGGTGAGAATGACCGGGAGGTGTTCTTCACCTTGAAGGCCGAGGGCAAGGCGGCACCACCGCGGCTGGCGATGACGTGTCCCGGCGTGAAGGTCGCGCGCGTCATCATCGGCCATTCGGATGTGAAGTTCACCGCCGACGGCGACCGGGTGGAGTTCGAGGCCGTGCTGGACCGCAGCAACGGCATGCTCATCAACAATACCCTGACCGACCCGGTCGGGGGTGGGCTGCCCATCGGCCTTTATCACAACTGGCGGATGCGGGCGAATCCCGACGCGCAGGGGCGCGTGGGCTGCGGCGGTCCGTACCAGGGCCGGGCGTATCCCCAGGCCGAGGCGCGGGCGGTGAGCAACTATCTGCTGGGCGCGCGCGAGGCGCTCCGTCACATGGGCGGCATGGGCCCGAAGGATACGCGGGCGTTCGACGGGTATATCTCGCTGCTGAGCTTCGAGGTCGCCTGCGGCCGCGCCCACAACGATTTCCCGCCGCACGTCCACATCATGCTCTATGTGCCCGGCTACACGCCCGGGTCGCAGGTGACGCATTTCTACATGGACGAGCGCGGCCGCATCGTGCGCAACAGTTTCGTGGAACTGGGCGTCAAGGATTCCAAGCGCAACGGCGAGTACGGCCCCGGCGACATCTGCCGGATGTGCGATCTCAAGGGCAACCTCGGTGTCGAGTGCGCGGTCACGAAGGAGGGCGGCATCCTGCTCCGCAAGAAAGCCGGCGCGGACGAATACCTCCTCCTCGGCGATGACCCGGCTGGCGCGGCGGAAAAAGTCTGGGTGATGTTGAAGGGGCGGAAGATCGCCGCCTGCACGTCGAGCGACGATGCGGAGCACGGGGTTATGACCGCCACGGTGGAACTGTTGGAGGAGGGCAAGCCCGCGCGGACGGTGACGCAGACGCTGCGATACGACCCGTTCACCGCGCGCGAGGTGGAGTCTCAAAAGAAGTAGTTCTTACAGTCATTGGAGAATGCAATGCGCAAACACTTGAGTCGTCGGGATTGGATGAAAGCCACCGGCATGGCCGCCGGGGCGATGGTTGCAGGCGCGATGAAGGCGCCCGCGGCGGAATCGAAGCCGGAGGCCGCGCCCAAGGGATCGGTCTCGTTTCAGCGGACGATCCCCGTGCGGTATGAGGTGGATGTCTTTGTCGCGGGCGGCGGCCCGGCGGGCGCGGCGGCGGCCGTGGCGGCGCGCAGCCAGGGCGCGAGTGTGTATCTGGCGGAGGCGCATTCCTGTCTCGGCGGCATGGGCACGGCGGGACGCGTGCCGGTGTTCATGCCGGTGACCGACGGCGTCAATTTCCTCCCGGGCGGTTTCGGCAAGCAGGTGCTCACGCGGCTCGACAAGGAGAAGGCGTTGCGCGGCCCGGCCACGGACATCGAGGCGTTGAAACGCGTGTATGACGCGTTGATGACGGAGTCCGGGGCGGTCTTCACGTTCCACACCAGCCTGATTGGCGTGGAGGCGCAGAACGGCCGCATCGCGCACGTCGTGTGCGCCGCGCCGAGCGGCATCTTCGCGGTGCGCGCGAAGGTGTATGTGGACGCGACGGGCAACGGCGACCTCGCGGCGTGGGCGGGCGCGCCGTTCGAGAAGGGTGGGGCGCACGGCCAGCTCATGCCCGGCACGATGTGCAGCGTCTGGGGCGAGATTGACTGGAAGACGTGGGAGGCCAGCCGGCCCAAGGGCCCGCAGCCCGACGGCCATATGCTGGAGAAGGCGTTCGCCGACGGCGTGTTCACGGTGCGCGACGAGCATCTCACCGGCATGTACCGCCTCGGCGACTCCATGGGCGCGGGCAACATCGGCCACACGTTCGAGGTGGACGGCACGGACGAAGTTTCGCTCACCAAGGCCCTCGTCACCGGGCGCAAGGCGCTCAAGGAGTATGAGCGCTATTACCGTGACTACCTGAAGGGTTTTGAAAAAATGCGGCTCGTGGCCACCGGCTCGTTGCTCGGCGTCCGCGAGACGCGGCGGATCATGGGCGATTACGTCCTGTGCCTCGCGGACTACAAGAAGCGCGCGACGTTCCCCGATGAGATCGGCCGGTACGCGTACTCGATTGACATCCATCCGCTGCGGCCCGGCAAGGACACGTACGAGCAGCACCGCAAGGAGTTCGACAGCGACTTCCGCTACGGCAAGGGCGAGAGCTACGGCATCCCGTACCGCGTCCTCACGCCCCGCGGGTTCGACAACCTGCTCGTGGCCGGCCGGTGCGTCAGCGCGGACGCCATGGTGCACGGCTCCATCCGCGTCATGCCCGGCTGTTTCATCACCGGGCAGGCGGCGGGCATGGCCGCGGCGGTCGCAGGCCGGCAGAGCCTCTCGGTCCATGCCGTGGACGTGAAGAACCTCCAGCAACGGCTCAAGGCGTACGGCGCGTTCCTGCCGAACGCATGATCCTTCCGGAAAATCATCGGGTCCATGCTTGAAGATGATGCGCGATTCTGTTCCGCTGTCATGAAAGTGAAGATTCCAGCTATGAAAAACATCCTGTCGATCGTTCGCACGGCGTTGTGCGTGGCCGTGGCCGCCACCACCACCTCCGCCTCCGCCAATGTCACCCTGCCGCACGTGTTCGGCAGCCACATGGTTCTGCAGAGGGATCGCGCCATCCCCGTGTGGGGCTGGGCCGATGCAGGCGAGAA
>CAZAAF010000518.1:0-3709 GCA_964482575.1 uncultured Verrucomicrobiota bacterium
TGAATGCGTTGCGCGCGGAATCCGTGACGGAACAGCGCAGATAGGTGATCCACTGCGAGTGCGATTGACCGGGCTTCACCGTGCCCCGGCTGAGACCGCCCGACACAAAACATTCGCCCGACATCCGGCTCGCGTGACAATTCTCCACCAGCACGCGCTCCGTGCCACTGATGGTAATCCCGTTGCAATGCTTCAGGCCAAAACCCCAGATGTAGGTCGAGCCCCGCGTATTGATGTACCCCGCCTTGTCGCGCTCATCAAACCCCATGAAACCGAGCATCCGGAAGTTACGGATCACAACCTCCGTTCCACCCGAGAGTGTGAAGCACGCGCCCTCGCCATCGCGGATGTCCAGCACTGTATCCACCCCGCTCGCGCCCTCGATGGTGATCGCGGCTGCGTTGCTCACGCGGATGCTGTGCGCCAACCGGTAATGACCCGCCGGGATATGGACGCTGCGCTTTTCCTTGAGTGCACGGTCCACCGCCGCCTGGAGAGCCAACGTGTCATTATGCCGCACCACGGCGTCTTTCACCGTCCGGTTGGCAGCGTCCGCCAGCGTCAGGACATGGCCCTCGATCTTCTCAATCCGGCTCACCAATTGATCGCGTGCCCCAAAGGCGATGACATAGCCCGATTCCCAATCGCGCTGGCCAAGCCGCACTTCAACCCCACTGCTCAACGGCTGCCAGTCATGCGTGATCGGAACCTTCGACTGCCATGTCCGGCCCAGGTCATCCGTCCAGCGAAAGGCCGGCGACGCGGACGCTTCGATGTCGAGGATGTACACCGTCCAGCTTCCCGCACGGCCGTCGTAACCGCGCACCTCGACGGAATTCTGCAACGGCTTCGAATTGTAGTAAGGTTCGCCGATTCCCCAGAGTTGCGTCCGCGTGTAGCGAATATTGCACTTCGAGACCATCACGCCCTGCCCCACCTTGAAATCACCCACATTGGCCACCGTGATCTGTTTCGAACCATCCGTGGTCACCGCGGTCGTCTCAAATTTGGAGCCCGACGCACCACAGTCGCGCGCATCCAGCCAGTCCGCCGCCATGGCCCGCGCAATGTCGCCCATGAACACCAAGGACACCATCCACAAGACAAACGCCGGTTTCACATTCCATCGTTTCATGGTTGCGACGCCTTTCCAGCCTTCTTCGCCCCAAAATAGCCCAGTTGTTTCAACGCATCGGCCACGTGCGGGTAAATGCGCATGGCGTTGCGGAAGTAAATTTTCTCCAGCACGGGGAGCGGCAAGGCCAGACCGCGCATGGTGTGCTCTTCCTTGATGCCGCTCGGCAATTCCTTGTCCGTCTCCAGAAACTCAAAGTACCGCTGGTACTGCGGAACCTTGTCCCGGATGTGGGGGAATTTCTTGTCCAGCACCGGGACAAACCACGCGCTGGCCATGTCCGTCCCGAACAGGATGCGATCGGCGTATTCAATCATGAAGTCGCGCAGATTGTCGCGCCCCACGGCGTGCAAGAAGTTCGGCACGGTGGCCAGATCCACATTCAAGTTGGGATAGGTCTTGAGCATGTAGCGCAGATAATCCAACTGCTCGTCGGAGTAGCACAACCAGAGCATGTGCGCATTCACCACCACCAGATGCGGATGTTTCCTGAGCACGTTCTCCCACGCGTGCTGCTGCCGCCAGAACTCCACCGGCTCGGAAAACCATTCGGTGCGCCGGCCGAAGGTCCCGCAGGGGTTGGTCACGTGGGGCGAAGCCGCCACCATGCCAATCTGCTCCATCTTGTAGAAAGTCGGATTGTTCGCCGGATGGTCAATTTGTACGCCACGCTTCCAGCCGGGGTAGAATTTGAAACCCACCACGCCGCGCTTCTGCCATTCCACGAGTTCCTGCGCCGAAAACCGCAAGCCGTCCTCGATCGTGTAATCGCTGATGCAAAACTGGATGCGACCCTGGTACCGCTTGCGAAGCTCGTCCATGTCGGGCGGCTCGGCCCGGCCCAGGCTGAAGAACATGGCCATATCCGCGTGGAGTTGCTCCTGGACCGCCTTGCGCAACTCCATGACCTCATCCAGGGTTTTCCACTCATTGCCAATGTGCGTGTGCACATCGATCCGGGGCATCGTCGCCAATGTGAAGGGGCCCTCGGCCCATGCCGTGCCGCCAAAAGCCAGACACATCATCACCAACGGGCTCATCCAATATTTAGTCATGCTGGTCTCTCCTCTCGCGTGCAACGCCGCACGGACGCGCATTCCATCGCGAGCATACGCCGCCTCGGTCAACCGTCAACGGGGAACTCCCCAACCGGGGAAGTCCTCCATCCGGACGCCGGGATTCAACGGGTCGATGGGACCGGTGCGTCCTTCCCGTCATATCCTTCAATATAATTGCCAATCATCTTGAACCGGCCGGACGGAGTAATGGCCTGCGCCCCATGGGCCACACCACCCCGCTCGATGAGGTTGTTCCGAAAGAACGAGGTCTCACTCCCGTGGCCGGTCATCACCACGGGCCGGGCGCAACCGGTGATGATATTGTCATGGAGGTTCCAGTTCGCCGACGGCGCAAACACCTCGAAACGGTCGCCGATTTTCAGCGCGCGCGGCTGCTTGAGCCTGAAGAGGAACGTCTCCGGGTCGAAGGACTCGAGGATCGAACCGCCATCCGCTGTCTTTCCGCGGAACCATCCGACATTCCAGCCGGCATACCGGTGCGACAACCGCCGTTCCATCGGCACCGTACCGCGGCCCGCCTTGAAGGTCGTCGGGTTCACGATTTCGCCCACATAGGAATAAGCGGCATCCGTCAGAATCCCCAGGCCGCAGTTGCGCGCGAGGTTGTCACGAACGATGAGATTGATGGCCGGCTCGGTGAGACGAATCGCGGTGACGTTGGTGTCGCACGCACCCCGAACATAAACCTGGTTGTCCCCGACAATCACGTCGGACGAACCGACATGGATGGCCGTGCGAACGCGCGAGGGTTCGCCAACAGCCGTCATGTCCATGATGTTGCCGGTGATGGCGCAGTTGCTCGTGGGCAGACTGCGCTCGTCGCCACCGGGAACAACCTCAATGCCACTCGAATTGTAATTTACAAAGAGGTTGTTGCGAATGATGACCTGCGTGGCGCCATCCGTGGCACGGACGATGTAGCCGCCGGGGCGGTTATTGTAGAGCGTTCGACCCTCGAACACGTTGTCCGCGATGATGTGCTGACCCGAACCCAGTTGTTCGAGATGTTCGGCACGGCTGCGGATGTTGCCCATCGCCACCGTGCCGGAGTTGCGGACATAGTTCCCGATGAACCGCACGAACCGCGAGGCACCTTCCCATGTGCACCCGCCCACGTCCACGATCCGGCACTGGAGCACGCTGGTGTTCTCGGCGAGGTCGTTGTTGTTGAACCCGTTGCCGTCGCAATTGGTCGCTGAACACCGCAGGAAGGTCAGGGACTTCGTGGAGGCCGCCGGGGCGTTCGTGCCGCTGCGCGACCGCCCCTGGCAATAGAAAGCCTCGCAGTTCATCTTGCTGGCGTGGCAATTCTCGACCAACACCCGCTCGGTGTTGGAAATGTGCATGGCCGCGCACGGTTTCAGACCGAAAGGCCAGCACGCCTTGCCGCTGCTCGTCTGGAAACTGTGCCAGCCCGGCCCCGCCCCCCCCCCCGGTTTGCCCCCCAAACCCCAAAGGGGCCCGGGCACCTAGGGCCCACCCCTGAGCCGACCAC
>CAZAAF010000519.1:0-296 GCA_964482575.1 uncultured Verrucomicrobiota bacterium
GAAATGGAGACGGTGCGGAAACGGAAATCGAATGCCGCGGCGGCCCCGCCCGCCTGGGCGACGCAGCCAACCCGTCGCGCGCCTCCGGCGGCAGCCAGTTCTTCATCAACGTGAAGGACAATAATTTCCTCAACGGCGGCTACACGGTCTTCGGCCGCGTCCTCAAGGGCATGGAGGTCGCCGACCAGATCGTCGCCACCCCGCGCGACGGCCGCGACAACCCGAACGACGCGGTGAAAATGGAAGTCCGGATCGTGCCGCGCGCCGAAGCCGGCTTGTAATTTGTCCGAGGAGAC
>CAZAAF010000519.1:306-3702 GCA_964482575.1 uncultured Verrucomicrobiota bacterium
GGGGCGGGGGCCCGGTGGGTGGGCCCCCGCGCCCCGGCGTTGACCCCGTCCATGTCCACCCTGCGTCCATGGCCGCTGCTGAAGACCCGGCGTCTTCACAACTACCGCATCTTCAACTCGCTCGTGGAAACGGCGCGCTCGCCGCGCACCGGCGATGTGCATGATTTCTACGTGCTCGAGGGACCGGACTGGGTGAATGTCATCGCCCTCACGCCGAAGCAGGAGGTGGTGTTGATCCGCCAGTTCCGCCACGGCACGCGGCGGATTGAGCTGGAGATTCCCGGCGGCGTCATGGACGGCAAGGAAACGCCCGTGCAGGCGGCGCGGCGCGAGTTGCGCGAGGAGACGGGCTACGATTCCGCCGACGCCCGCGTCATCGGCCGCGTGGCGCCCAACCCCGCCTTCCAGCGCAACACCTGCTACACCGTCCTGATGCGCAACGTGCGCAAGGTGGCGGAGACGAATTTCGATCATGCGGAGGACATCGCGCTCCGCCTCACGCCGTTGAAGGCCATTCCCGACCTGTTGCGCCGCGGGAAAATCCAGCACTCGCTGGTGGTCGTGGCGTTCCTCTGGCTGGACCTGTTGCGCCCGCGCCGGAAACGCCGCGCGTAGCGGACAGCTCGCGCACGGGAATGGCCGCGAACCTGCTCCGGCGTAAATTCAATGCCGTTGCGGCACCGTTCACTTTGTCGGCAGGTGCGCCACGATCTCCTCGACGCGGAAAAGCTGGTTGGGAAAGAGGTTCCCCGGGACGTGGGAGAAATCCGACCGCCGGACGACCTGATAGATGGCGCACTCTTTGTGGTCGCCTTCGCAAAACCGGTGGAAATACGCCTGGAACATGACATCGTGGATCGGCATGCGGCGGCTGTAAAAATGGCACTCGGCATGCCGCGGACAAAGGCCGCGCTGCTCCTCCCGTTGCTGCGCCTGATCGATGAACGGCCACGCCTCGTTGGCAAACGTCTGCAGCAACGCCGCGTCGGCCTCGGTGTATTCGCTCGCCCGATTGCCCACGCCGAGGATGCCCCGGATACTGCCGCCGGCCAGGACCGGCACGTTCATGTGGCGCGCCACGGGGGTATGACCCTCGGGAATGCCCTTTTTCGTGGGCCGGGTGCAATGCTCGTAATCGTTCGTGATGACCGGGCGGCGTTCGCGGACGCAATCGCCCCAGAGGCCGGTGCTTTCAACGGGATAGACGATGGGTTTGTTGGACATGCTGCACATGGCCATGGCGCCCTTCGACCAACTGATCATAGTCAGCAGGCGCTCCCATTTGTTGAGCGTGGCGAAGTACCCGATCCGGCTCTCCGTCAACCGGATCGCCTCCTCCACCAAGACCTCCGCGGCCCGTTTCAAGGTCCGCCGGTCGTTTGCCTGTAATCGGCGAAGTGCGTCGTTCACTGTTGAAGTGCCTTCATCCATGGCGCGCAGCCTCCCGCGCGTGCCTTCATCTGACCCGGAGAATCCTTACCACAGTTCAAGCCTTTTTTCCAGTCCGGTCCGAACAATAATCCGCATTTTTCTGGAAGAAAAAGTTGATTTTCACCAGCCTCTTGCCTAAAGTCCGCCCGCATTTCGGTGCAAAAACAATAACCATTAAGGAGATAGAACACATGCCCAAGTTGACCAAGAGTCAGATTGCAGCGACCATCGCCGAGAAGGTTGGCATCAAGAAGAAGGAAGCCGCGCTCGCGATGGAAGAGCTTGCGAACCTCGCCTACAAAGAGGCGAAGAACACCTTCGTCGTCCCCGGCCTGGGCAAGCTCGTGCTCGTCCAACGCCCGGCCCGCAAGATGATCATGCGCTTTGGCCCGAAGGCCGGCCAGGAGATCACGGTTCCGGCCAAGAAGGTCGTGAAGTTCCGCCTCGCCAAGGCCGCCAAGGATGCGATCCTGAAGAAGTAGTCGCGCCTTTGCGTACAGTTGTGCCCAACGGGCCAACTCGCGCCGACCTCGTCGGCTCGCGGGTTGGCCCGTCGGATTTTCAGCATCCGATCTTCCCCGTCCTGCCGCCCGCGTGAAATCAGGGGCGTGTAATCCCCCATTCCTTCGGAATGGCCGCGGAACACACTAAAGTGTGAACTCCAACGGATTCGTCCCCAGCCGCACGTTGAAATCCGGATGGAGCGCGGGGACCACGGGGCAACCCATAGCCGGCGACGTGAAGAGGCGGACGCCGCGGGGATGCAAGCGCGCGGCGCTTGCGCGGACGACACGGCTCTCCAAGCGCCCGCATCCACGCTCCAGCCCCCCGCCTCCTCACCACATTCCTACGTGGCGAGCGTCGGCGGCTACCGGCGGGCGTCACCTTGTGCAACGTCCGCAAAACAATGCAGCATCCGCCATGTTTCCTTCGTGGCGGACTTCCCCTGCCCCGCCTTCGCCGCCCGCGCTTGACTCGACCCGCGGGAGACCTATGATGCAACGCCATGCTCGACATCAAATTGATTCGTGACAACCCGGGAGCCGTTCGGACACGGCTGGCCGACCGCGGCCGCGGCGACGAAGCCGCGGTGGACAAGATCGCCGCGCTCGACCTGGAGCGGCGCAATACCATTACCGAAACGGACAAGCGCAAGGCCCTGCGCAACACCGTCAGCAAGGAAATCGGTGCACTCAAGTCCAAGGGCGAGGACGCCAGCGCCAAGATGGCCGAGATGAAGAAGGTCGGCGACGAGATCGCCACCAACGACCAGCGGGTGACGCAACTGGACGAGCAACTGCGCTCCATCCTGCTCGGCATCCCCAATCTCCCCCACACCAGCGTGCCGGCCGGCAAGGACGCCGCGGACAATCCCGAGGTGCGCCAGTGGGGACAGAAACCCGCGTTCACCTTCCAGCCGAAGCCGCACTGGGAGATCGGCGAGACGCTCGATATCCTCGACTTCCCGCGCGCGACGAAGATCAGCGGCAGCGGGTTCATCCTCTACAAGGGCGCCGGCGCGCGGCTCGAGCGCGGCCTGATCAGCTTCCTGCTCGACCTGCACACGCGGGAGCACGGGTTCACGGAGATCTTCCCGCCGTTCCTGATCAACCGCGACTCGATGATCGGCACGGGCCAGTTGCCGAAGTTCGAGGAGGACATGTACCGCCTCCGCGACGACGAATTGTATCTCGCGCCGACGGCCGAGGTGCCGGTGAGCAACATCCACCGCAACGAGATCCTGCAGCACGACCAGCTCCCCATCTATTACTGCGCCTACACGCCGTGTTTCCGGCGCGAGGCGGGCGCGGCGGGCAAGGAGACGCGCGGCATGATCCGCGTGCACCAGTTCGACAAGGTGGAGATGGTGAAGTTTGCCCACCCGGACAGCAGCTACGACGAGCTGGAGAAGATGACGGCCAACGCGGAGCGGGTGCTGCAAATTCTGGGCCTGAATTACCGCGT
>CAZAAF010000520.1:0-3690 GCA_964482575.1 uncultured Verrucomicrobiota bacterium
GCTGCGGCGCTACATGGATGAACTGGTGCGCGAACTCTTCCCGAAACCGATGGTGGAGGTGAAGGGTTCCAACGGCGTGGATGTCTGCGTGGCGCGCAACTACGGCAAACTTTTGGTCCATCTCGTCAACACCTCCGGCCCGCACCAGACCCAGTCGATTTTCGAGTCCATCCCGCTAGTCGGTCCGCTGGAGGTCACGATCCGGATGGCGCGGAAACCCGCCGCCATCACGCTCGAACCCGGTGCCCATCGGCTGGACTACAGCTATGGCGACGGCCAGGTGCGCCTGACCGTTCCGCGGGTGGACATCCACGAAATCATCGCCGTGCAACCACGGTAGCGCGGGTCATGCATCCCCGGACCGGGCGATTCACCCAATGATTTGAACCAGCAACCGGAACATTCCATTCGAAGGATCCGACAAGAATGAAGACCAAGCACATCCTGATCATGGTGGCCGCAATCGTTTCCACGAGCCTCCTGTTGAATGCGGGCGAAACGTCCGCCCCAAAACATCCGCTCGTGGGCGCCATCCGATGGGACGCGTGGTACGGTCCCCTGCCCGCGTCGGCGCAGCCGCCGGCGTCGGTGGAGTTCCCGGGATTTGACGCCGCGCACAACCGCAAAGTGAGCCAGGACCCCGGCAAGCAAACGCGGCGCTCGCTGGCGGAGGCCACGTGGCGCTATCGCTGGCCGTTCTTCACCACCCTCACGCCGGACGGCAAGGCGCAGGATTTAAACGAGAACACGCCGGAGATTTTGGAACGGGAAATCGACTGCGCCGTCCACGGCGGCCTCGACTACTGGGCGTTCACCACGTACCCGGAAAACAGCCCCCTGAGTTACACCCTCAAGACCTTCCTGACCTGCAAGAACCGCGACAAGATCAAGTTCTGCCTCTTCCTGGCGATGTGGCCGGCGTACGGGCGCATTTCATCCGAGGCGGAGGAAGATGCATACTGGGCGCATGTGGTACGGCTGGTTCAACAACCCAATTACCTGAAGGTGCAGGGAAACCGCCCGGTGTTCTATCTGGGTTTCCTGAATGACGCGCTCGCCAAAAAACTGCTCGAAGGACGCTGGCAGAAGTTCTGTGCCGAACTGGCCCGGGGCGGCTTCGGCAAACCGTGGGTGGCGGTCGGTCACGGCACCACCAAGGCCGTCAAAAAGTTCCACGACCAGTTCCAGGCGGACGCCGTGAGCGAATACGCCATCAGTGGCAGCGCGAAAGCCGGCGCGTACGCCGACTTGGCGGAGCGCGCGGAAAAGGTCTGGGAAAACTGGTCCGCCCTGGGCGTCGAGGTGGCTCCCCTCTGCATGACCGGTTGGGACCGCCGCACGCGCGTGATGAACCCGGTCTCGTGGGAAAGCTTCCAGGAGAAACCCGGCGCGATCGACTATTACTACAAGTCCGGCACGCCCGGGGAGATTGCCGCGCACATCGGCCGCGGGGTGTCGTGGTTCAAGAAACATCCCGGCAAGAACGGCACCGAACTCGTACTCATCTACGCGTGGAACGAACTCGACGAAGGCGGCTGGCTCCTCCCCGCACTGCCCCCGCCGAACGGCATCGGCGCCGCGCGGCTGGACGCCTTGCGCAAGGTGCTCGTGACGCCGTGAGGCTGGGCCCCACGTCCCGCTAACGGCGTCCACACAGACGCGACTCCCATCCCTTTACCGGGACACGCCGCGCGCCCATACTGTCGCGCATGAACTCAGTACGTCTGGCCGGCCTCGCCATCGTCTTCGGTCTCATGCTCGCGCCGCTCGTGAACGGCGCGGACGCGGACAAGCAATCACCGCCCATTCTCACACCCAAGCCGTCGCCCAAACCGCGCATCAACGGCGCGAAGGTCTTCGGCGTGCGGCCTGGCCATCCCATCCTCTACACCATCGCCGCCACGGGCGACCGGCCGATGAAATTCACCGCCACCGGCCTGCCGGAAGGCGCGACCTTCGACACAAAGACCGGCCGCATCGGCGGCGCGATCACGAAGCGCGAGACGTATCGCATCACGCTCCGTGCCGAGAACGCCCTCGGCAGCGCCGAGCGCGAATTACGACTCGTGGTCGGCAACGACATCTGCCTGACGCCGTTGCTGGGCTGCAACACCTGGGGCGGCTGGGGCGCGCGGGTCAAGGACGCCAATCTCCGCGCCGCGGCAGACGCGATGGTCCGGCTGGGCCTGGTCAACCACGGCTGGCAGTACATCAACATCGACGACGGCTGGCAGGGCGCGCGCGGCGGCAAATACAACGGCATCCAGCCGAACGAGAAGTTCCCCGACATGCGCGCGTTGACCGATTACATCCACAGCCTCGGGCTGAAGGCGGGCATCTACTCAACGCCGTGGAAGACGAGCTACGCCGGCTTTGTCGGCGGGTCCAGCGATGATCCGAACGGAAGTTGGGACAAGCCCAAGCGCCCCAGCGACTGCTGGAAACACGGCAAACACGTCTTCGAAACCGCCGACGCGCGCCAGTGGGCCGAGTGGGGCTTTGACTACGCGAAATACGACTGGGGCATCGACAGCGTCGAACTCACCCGCGGCATGGCCCGGGCGTTGGCCGCCCAGGACCGCGACATCGTGCTGGAGTTGTCCAACTCCGTGCCGTTGAAGCTCGCGCCCGAATGCGTGGCCCTGTGCGAATTGACGCGCACCACGGGCGACCTCGTGGATTACTGGGACAAGACGCAAATGGACAAGGGCATCCGGAAATGGGCCGTCGGCATCCGCGAGGTCATGGTCGAGCACGACGCCTATGCGCCCTTCCAAAAACCCGGCCACTGGAACCACGCTTGCAACCTGCGCATCGGGTTGCTCGGCGGCTGGCGCGACAAGCCGCTCACGCCATCGCACCTGACGGTGGACGAACAGTACGCGCACATCAGCCTCTGGTGCCTGTGGAGTTCACCAATGATCATCGGCACGCCCATCGAGAGGCTCGATGAGTTTACGCTGAGCTTGCTGACCAACGACGAGGTGCTCGACGTCAACCAGGACCCGCTGGGTAAACAGGCCGTCCGCACAATCCTCGACAACGGCGGCGAAGTCCTCGTCAAGGAACTCGAGGATGGCACAAAGGCCGTCGGCATCTTCAACCCCGGTTCCACCGCCGCGTCGATCACGGTGCCCTGGTCCAAAATCGGCGTTCGAGGCCAGCAAAAGCTCCGCGACCTCTGGCGGCAAAAGGATATCGGGGTGTTCGAGAAGGAGTTTTCGACCATCGTCCAGCCTCACGGCGTGGTGCTGGTCAGTTTCAAGAACGCCGCGCCGTAAGCTGAAGAAGAGTCTTCTGAAGCGGGACAACGGTTTGTTACGGCGCCGGCCAATGAACACCGCATGACGCCGCACTCGGTTTGTGTCATACTCCCCGACATGACGCTCGATGCCAACGTCCACCCCTTGTGCAACCCGAGTCTTGATTTCCAACGTCGCTCAGAGCCTTCGGTTTCATCGCAGAGTGTCTCGCCGAAGACACCGTGTCTCTCCCGTCTATTCCGGACCCTCGGTTTCCTCTGTCTTGGATTCGTTTTCCTTCTTCCACCCTCCTGCATTCATGCCGCCGACGGCAGCCCGTCCATCCATGTTCAGAGTTTTCTGTGCGAGACGCCCCTGGGCCGCGCGCATCGGCCGGTGGCGCTGTCCGCAACGGTTGAAAACACCGGCGAGTCCACGGCCAAAGTGA
>CAZAAF010000521.1:0-2281 GCA_964482575.1 uncultured Verrucomicrobiota bacterium
AGTTGCAGCGTTGGATTCCACGGTACCATCCGATTCTCCTCAATGTCCTTGAACATGTAAGTTTCTGCGTTTTGTGTGCGGTAATAACCTTGCTTGGTCGCGATGTAATCAAACCACGCTCGCGCCTTGGCTATGGCCGTGAACTTGCCGTTGGCGTCCGTCAACCCTTTCACGCCAAATTCATCGTGTGCCTTTGGGTCCTTCTCAGCAGCGCCGCTGAATACAACCACGGCTTCTGCATCTTGGATGGGATTGCCATCCTCACCAACCACCTGAACCGTCACACACGCTTCGGGCAGCTCCAAACAAAAGGCCGGGCACTGGAAAATCAGCAGGAACGCGGCCAATAGGTGTTTAGTCATCACTTTCCTCCTGTGCTGACGGAGATCGAGGCCGTTCTTTGGTCACTGGGGTCATTCATCATCCTCCGCGCCGGCTCGTTCTCAGACTTGGGTCGTTGCATTCGCGTAAATCCGGTTTGTGGCGGCCCTGGTCTGCCGCGCTCCTTGAACGACGGGCGATTCTATGCGCTCGGATGGAAACTGCCAGTGCAAATAGGACGGGATACAGGCGGTGTTTTCGGACAAAAACCCCTGTTTGGGGTGCGAGTCACCCCCGCGGAGCCTGCCGGGGAAAGCAATAGGCGCTATAAGAAAGCCAATCGGTGTGTAGTGACTCCCCGCCGTCATCCCTACGATGGGCGCTGACTTTTCGGAGGGTCTGGTCCGAAGCCGGACACCGGAAGTTGTCAGGACGCTATCAATGGTTGCTGCTGATATTGCAGGGCAGGCCGCGAGGCAGGAGGCACCCAGCCCCGACAGGGGGGCGAGGGTCGCGCTGTGGCGTGCCGGAAGCCGGTTTTGTCAGCGTCCTTGGATCCACGAACCTATGTTTAATGAAACCAGAGAGGTGTCCAGCCATGTCTGATACCAATGCCCAATCCGCATCATGGGAGCCACGCATCGTGGCGTTTTTCTGCAACTGGTGTACGTACACCGCTGCAGATCTCGCCGGTGTCTCCCGCATGAAATACGCGCCCAATACCCGGGTCATCCGCCTGATGTGCTCCGGGCGCGTGGACCCGCAGTTCATCGTGGACGCCCTCGCCAAGGGAGCCGACGCCGTGCTGATCGGCGGCTGCCACCCGGGCGACTGCCATTATGTGGAGGGCAACTACAAGATGCTGCGGCGTTTCGATCTGCTCCAGCGGATGCTCTCCGACATGGGCATCGAGAAGGAGCGCGTGCGCCTCGAGTGGATTTCCGCCGCCGAAGGCGAAAAGGTCAAGCGGGTCATCAATGAGATGGTGGACACCATCAAGAAGCTCGGCCCGCTCGGCCTGCCGCAGAAGTTCAACGATTGGGATTCGGAAATGGAACATTTCGCCGCTCACGTCGCCGCCCAGGAAGCTGCGTCGGGTTGCGGTTGTGCCGTCCACGGCAAGAAGGAGACCACTGTCCATGCCTAAGCCAAAAGTCGCTTTTTACTGGTGCGCCTCCTGTGGAGGCTGTGAAGAAACCGTCGTGGACCTCGCCGAGGACATCCTGGGCGTGGTCGAGGTCGTGGACATCGTCCTCTGGCCCGTCGCGATGGACTTCAAGTACAAGGACATCGAGGCGATGCCGGACAAGTCCATCGTCGCGACGTTCCTCAACGGCGCCATCCGCTCGACCGAGCAGGAGGAAATGGCGCGGTTGCTCCGTCGCAAGAGCCAGTACCTGATTGCCTACGGTGTCTGCGCGGTCTCCGGCGGCATTCCCGCCCTGGCCAACCAGTTCCCCCGCGAGCAGATCCTCAAGTTCAACTACGAGGAATGCCCCACCATCATCGACGAGAAGCCGAAGGTCCGTCCGCAGGTCTCCTTCCAGGAAGAAGGCCGCGAGACGACGCTGCCGGCGTTGCACAACGTCGTGCGCTCGCTCGACCAGGTGGTGGACGTGGACTACTACGTGCCCGGCTGCCCGCCGACGCCGAAGCTGACCAAGGCCGCCGTCACCGCGCTGCTGGAAGGCAAGCTGCCGCCCAAGGGCTCGGTCATCGCGCCGGACATCGCGCTGTGCGACGAGTGCCCGCGCAAGGATTCCAAGCCAACCAACCTCAGCATCGAGGAATTCCACCGTCCGCACCAGATCCTGGCGGACCCGGCGAAGTGCTTCCTCGCGCAGGGCGTGGTCTGCATGGGACCGGCCACGCGCAGTGGCTGCGAGGCGGCCTGTACCAAGGGCGGGATGCCCTGTACCGGTTGCTTCGGTGGCACCTCCCGCGTGCATGACCAGGGCAT
>CAZAAF010000521.1:2291-3682 GCA_964482575.1 uncultured Verrucomicrobiota bacterium
CCTCGATTGCCGCCAACATCGCCCCGAAGGAGGAAGCCGGCATCAGCAAGGTCCTCGCCGGCATTCCCGACCCGATCGGCACCTTCTACCGTTACAGCCTCGCGAAGTCCTCGCTTCGCCGCAAAGTCAATCTTCCAAAGGAAGCCTGAGCATGAACCCACAGACTCAACAAGCGTGGAACGAATCCAACTTCAAAGCCAACGCGGCTTACCAGAAGAAGCGCCACGTCAGCATCAACCCCGTCACCCGTCTCGAAGGCCACGGCAAGATCGACGTGTTCCTGAACGACAAGGGGGACGTGGAGCGCGCCTACTTCCAGGTGCCGGAGTTGCGCGGCTTCGAGGTCTTCTCGCTCGGCCGTCCAGCCGAGGACATGCCGCAAATCACCTCGCGCATCTGCGGCGTCTGCCCCACGGCGCACCACATGGCCGCCACCAAGGCGCTCGACGATGTCTACAAGGTCGAGCCGACCAGCGCCGGACGGAAGATCCGCGAGCTGGTCTATAACACCTTCACCCTTGAGGATCACGCGCTGCACGTGTTCGTGCTGGGCGGACCCGACTTCATCGTCGGCCCGCAGGCCCCGGCCGGGGAGCGCAACATCGTGGGCGTCATCGGCAAGGTGGGCATCGAGGCCGGCAAGAAGGCCATCTCCACCCGCCGCCCGCAGCGCGAACTGACCAGCTACTTTGGCGGCAAGGTGGTGCATCCCGTGCTCGGCCTGCCCGGTGGCGTCAGCAAGGGGCTCGCCGTCGAGGACCTGCCGAAGTTCAAGCAGCTTGCCAAGGACGGCGTCGAGTTCGCGGAATGGACGCTGTCGGTCATCAAGCAGATCGTGCTCGGCAACCCCGAGTATGTGAAGCTCATCACCGGCGACACCTACACGCACAAGACCTGCTACATGGGGCAGGTGGATGCGCAGAACAAGGTCAACTTCTACGACGGCCAGATCCGCGTGGTGGATTGCAACGGCAAGGAAGTCTGCAAGTTTGCGCCGCAGCAATACCGCGACTACGTGGCCGAGCACGTCGAGCCGTGGAGCTACATGAAGTTCACCTACCTGAAGAGCCGCGGCTGGAAGGGCTTCGCCGAAGGTCCCGATTCGAGCATCTACTCGGTCGGCCCGCTGGCCCGCCTCAACGCGGCCGACGGCATGGCCACGCCCAAGGCGCAGGCCGCCTACGAGGAGTTCTACAAGACCCTCGGCGGCAAGCCGGTGCATCATACGCTGGCGAACCACTGGGCGCGCGTGATCGAGATGATATACGCCGCCGAGCGGATCGAGCAGCTCATCAACGATCCTGAAATAACCAGCCCAGACGTGCGCCGCCTGCAGACCAACATCCCGACGGAGGGCGAGCGCATCGTCGAGCAGCCGCGGCGCACGTAGT
>CAZAAF010000522.1:0-1713 GCA_964482575.1 uncultured Verrucomicrobiota bacterium
GCGTGGACGGACCGGTGTTCACCTACGAGCAGATTCAGAAGCTTGGCGAGGACATCTGATGCCCGATCTTCGTGACCAACTGGAGACGTGTTTCGCCGGCCGGGTTTGCCTGATGGGCGTGGGCAACACCGACTATGGCGATGACGGCTTCGGCGTCCGGCTGGCGGAAGCGCTGGCGGCTGCGGGGATGCCGGACGTGATCGTTGCCGGCACGACGCCCGACCGGTTCGTGGGCCGCGTGACGGATGGCGGTTTCGATCACCTGATCTTCCTCGATGCCGTCGAGTTCGGCGGTGCGCCCGGCTCGGCGGTCTGGCTGGACGCGGCCGGGATGGCGGCGCGTTTTCCGCAGATTTCCACGCACAAGATTTCACTGGGCCTGCTTGCCTCCTGGGTCGAGTCGGGCGGGTCCACGCGGGCGTAGCTGCTCGGCATCCAGCCGCAGTCGCTCAAGCCGGGCGCCGGCCTGACGCCCGCGGCTCAAGACACGCTCGACGCGCTCGTGGCCTTGTTGAGTGAGACGGCCCGCGTTTCCACGGAATCAGCCCTCGCATGATGACTCCCGAACAAGCGGTTATCGACTCCATCTTCCTCTGCATGGCGGGGGCGGTGCTGACCCTGCTTGCGTCGCGGAACAAGACGCTGGCGGGATGGCTCGCGTTTGGGGTGACGGCGGCGACGGCGTTCCTGATCCTCTCCGCCGTGGCGAAGGTGCTGATGGCCGGACCGTCGGCGGAGCCGATGGCCTTCTGGTCGATCCCGACCCTGGGGTTTGCGTTGCGCATCCACGTGGACGGCCTGACGGCGGTCTTCCTGATGCTGGCGTCGGTGGTGGCGACGTTCGCCTCCTTCTACTCCATCGCCTACATGCGGTCCTACGACGAGTACGGCGTGGCGCGGTACTACCCGAATTTCCTCCTGTTCCTCGCGGCGATGTACGGATTGCTCAGCACCACGGACATGCTGTGGTTCTTCTTCATCTTCTGGCAGATGATGACCCTGCCGGGGTACGCGCTGATCCGGTACGAGAACAAGAAGCCGGAGAATCTTCGCGCGGCGGACAAGTACCTCATCATGATGCAGATCGCGTGCATCGCGACGATCATCGGCGCGGAAATCCTCGCGGCCACCGGTGCGGAGGTGAGCCACTGTCCGGCGTTGAAATACGATTTCGACACCGTGAGCCGGAATCTTCCCGCGATGCTGGTGGCCAAGCCCGGCCTGACCGCGCTGGCGTTTGCGCTCTTCCTGGTCGGTTTCGGCATCAAGATGGGCATGTGGCCCTTTGGCCAGATCTGGCTGCCGGACGCCCACCCGGCCGCGCCTTCCCCCGTGAGCGCGATGCTTTCCGGCGTGATGATCAAGACCGGCGTGTATGGCCTGATGCGGTACTTTCTCTGGCTCGTGCCGGTGGAGGCGCACGCGCAGTATCCGGTGCACGCGTGGGGCATCCTCCTGACCCTGTTGGGCACGGTGACCTTGTTGACCGGCACGGTGCAGGCGCTGCGGCAGGATTTGTCCAAACGCCTGCTGGCGTTTTCCACCATTGGCCAGGCCGGCTATATCCTGCTGGGCCTGGGCGTGTGCATGACGCTGATCGGCTCGGCGGACCGGGCCCTCGTGGCGCTGGGCGTGGCGGCGTTTTACGGTGCGTTGTTCCACACGCTGAATCACGGTGTCTTCAAGAGCCTCCTGTTCCTCAACGCCGGCTCC
>CAZAAF010000522.1:1723-3678 GCA_964482575.1 uncultured Verrucomicrobiota bacterium
AGGACATGAACAGGCTGGGCGGCCTGGTGCGCTACATGCCGGTGACGGCGCTGACGGCGTTCATCGCCTCGCTCTCGATTGCGGGGGTGCCGCTCTTCAATGGATTCGCCAGCAAGTGGGGCATCTTCACGGCGGCCATCCAGGGCCATCCGGCGTGGCGGCTGCTGCCGTTGTGCGTCATGGTGGCCATCTTCACCAGCGCGATCACGCTGGCGCTGTTGATGAAGTTCTTCGGCGTGATGTTCCTGTCGCGGACCAGCGCCCTGGTGGCGGAAAAGGCGCGGGAGCATCCCCTCGAGGTGGAGTGGAAGATGCGGTTGCCGCAACTGGCCCTGGCCGCGATTTGCGTCCTCTTTGGTTTGTGGCCGACGCTGCCGGTGTCGATCATCGGGTCGGCCATGCAGGGGAGCCAGCAGGGGTTCGGCAAGGTGCTCGCGACGATGTCGCCCCTGACGTCCGGCGGGTGGATGGGCATCGACGGTTTTAATCACGAGTTTGTCTATGGGCCGGTGGTGCTGGCGCTGGTGCTGGCCACGATGTTCCTGGTGACCCGTTTTGTGGCCAAGCTGGGCGGTGCGCCGCGTCGCGCGGGAACCCCCTGGCTTTGCGGTTACGCCCAGGACGCGGAGATGTATCGTTACCGCGCCCGGCATTTTTATGCCGAAATCAAACGCTGCGTGAGCTGGATGGGCGGCGCGTCCCGTCCGCCGCGCGGGCCGGTTTCAGCGTCCGATAAGAAGGGATGAAGGAAGATTGCGCATGGTCGCACGAGAGAGACTGAACCAGTTCAAGGAAAAGTTTGGCAGTGCCATCGAGCGGGCTGACATGCCCTCCAACGACCGGTTGTTCGTGTTCGTGGAGGCGTCGGCGCTGAAGGCCGTCTGCCAGTATCTTTTCCGCGATCTCGACGCCCGCTACGTCATCAGCATCGGCATGGACGACCGGCCGTATTCCGGGAAGTTCATGGTGGCGCACGACTTCGCGTTCGACGCGGATCACCTGTTGTGCAGCATCCTCACGCGCCTGCCGGCGGAGAACCCGAGGGTGGACAGCATCTCGGACGTGGTGCCGGCGGCGAACTGGGCCGAGCGCGAAATCCGCGATCTCATCGGCATCGAGCCGGTGGGGCATCGTTACCTGAAACGCCTGGTCCTGCCCGACGGCTGGCCCGACGGCCTGCATCCGTTGCGGAAGGACTTTGCGTGGAACCAGGTGCCCGAGGGATTTGACGACACGCGCGAATTCAAGTTCGACGAGCCGCCGGAGGGTTGCACCGTGGTGCCGTTCGGGCCGTTCCATCCCACGCTCGACGAGCCGGCGCATTTCCGGCTCTACGTCGAGGGCGAGATGGTGCGTGGTTGCGAATACCGCGGGTTCATGGTGCATCGCGGCATCGAAAAACTCGCGGAGTCCGTGCTCAGCTACAATGACATCCCGATGATGGCCGAGCGCATCTGCGGCATTTGCGGTTGTGTCCACAACGTGGCGTACGCGCAGGCGGTCGAGAGTGCCGCTGCCATCAAACCGCCGCCCCGCGCCGAATACATCCGCACCATCATGCTGGAGATCGAGCGGTTGCACAGCCATCTGCTGTGGGTGGGCCTGGCCTGCCACATCGTCGGTTTCGACACGCTGTTTATGCAGAGCTGGCGCATCCGCGAACCCATCATGTGGATCGCGGAGAAGATCAGCGGCAACCGCAAGACCTACGCCCTGTGCGTCATCGGCGGCGTGCGGTGGGACATCACCCCGGACCTCAAGGCCGAACTCCGCAAGGTGCTCGACAAGCTCGAGGCTGAGTGGACGCCAGTGGTGGCCGCCGTCAGCAGGGACAAGAACATCCAGAAGCGCACGCGCGACGTGGGCGTGGCCGACCCGGCGCTCGTCAAGAACACCGGTCTCGTCGGTCCCGTGGCGCGTTCGGCCGGCGTGGCCATCGATTGCCGGCGGGATCA
>CAZAAF010000523.1:0-3672 GCA_964482575.1 uncultured Verrucomicrobiota bacterium
TGCAGCTCGATGTAGTTCGCGCCCGCGCGCGCGCTCGCCTCGATCTGGCGGCTATCGGGGTCGATGAAGAGGCTGACTTCGCGCCCGCCGGCCTGGAGCTGCCTGGTGGCGGCGGCGATGACGTCGTAGCCGCCGACGATATCGAGGCCGCCCTCGGTGGTGACCTCCTGTCGTTTCTCCGGCACGAGGCAGCAGATGGCGGGTTTCACCTCGAGCGCGATGCGGACCATGGCCGGGGTCGGCGCCATCTCGAGGTCGATGCGCGTGCGGCAGGTCTGCTTGAGCAACCGGAGGTCGCGGTCCTGGAAATGGCGGCGGTCCTCGCGCAGGTGGCTGGTGATGCCATGGGCGCCGGACAGTTCGACGAGGGCGGGGGCCCAGATGGGATCGGGCTCGGGAATGGCGCCCACCGGTTCGCCCGTGAACGCGGGCGAATCCTTGTAGCGCGCCTGCCGGAGCGTGGCCACGTGGTCTATGTTGACTCCGAGTTTCAGCATTGTCCGCACTATGGAACGGACACCCGCCAAAAGCAACTTGGAGGTCCCAAAACGGTCACGTATGGTGCTGGCCGATGACCGAGAGTTACGACCAACTGTTGCAACGGGCGGAACAGCGGCACGCGGGGCAGGCGGGCCGCAGCCGGCTGGCCCTGTATGAGAGTTTCCTGCGCCTGCATCAGCGCCGGCTGATGATGAAGCACCGGGCCGGCGGCGGCGGTGTGGAGGTGGCGCGCGCGCGCGCGGCGTTGATGGACGCGGTGCTGCGGCACCTGTTCACGGCGGCGCAGGCGGCCTACGCGGCGAAGCATCCACAGGAGACGCTGCCGGAGGTGGCGCTGGTGGCCGTCGGCGGCTACGGGCGTGCCGAGTTGAATCCGTTCAGCGACATCGACCTGGTGCTGCTGAACACGGCGAAGCGGCAGGCGGGCGAGACGTTCCTGAAGGCGATTTACGATCATGCGGTGCTCCCCCTCTTCGACCTGTCGTTCAAGGTCGGGTACACGGCGCGCTCGGTGAAGCAGTGCACGGAGCAGGCGAACAAGGACATGGAGACGAAGACCGCGCTCATCGAGTCGCGGCTCATCACGGGCAGCCCGGAGCTGTTTGCCGACATGCAGGAGCGGCTGCTCGACCATTGCGTGCGGCCCTGCGCGAGCGAGTACATCGAGCAGCGGATGCACGACCAGGCGGAACGGCACGCGAAATTCGGCGACACGGTGTTCCTGCAGGAGCCGCATGTGAAGAGCGGCTGCGGCGGCCTGCGCGATCTCCAGAACCTGCTCTGGATGAGCCTGTTCAAGCACGGCGTCCGCACGCTGCCCGAGCTGGAGAAACGGAAGTTCGTCACGCCCACCGAACGCCGGGCGCTCGAGGCGGCATATGAATTCCTGCTGCGCGTCCGCACCGAGCTGCACTACGCGGCCGGCCGGCCGGCCGACATCCTGACGCTGGCGCAGCAATTGCCGGTGGCCACCCACCTCGGGTATGACGACCCGGAGACGTTGAAGCGGATCGAGCATTTCATGCGGGACTACTACCGCCACACGCGGGAGGTGTTCCAGCTCACCAACGCGCTGGCGCTGCGCATGTCGCTGAAACCGCCGGGCTTTTTCGAGCGGCGGGGCATCCACCTGCCGATCCTGCGGCTCGGGGCGAAGGCCGAGAAGAAGGACGGCTTCGTCATCCGGGGCGACCTGATCGAACCGGAGTCGCCGGACATTTTCCGGCAGGACCGGCTGCGGCTGATCCGGGTGTTTCGCTACGCCCAGCAGCGGCCGGCGTTCCTGTCGCCCGCGCTGCAGACCATGATCCGCGAGAACCTGCGGCTGGTGGACAACGAGTTCCGCAGCCACCCGCGCGCGCGGGAGACGTTTCTGGCCATCTTCGGCGAAGGCGGGTCCGCCGGGCGCGTCGCGCGGATGATGCACGAGGTCGGGTTCCTCGGCAAATACATGCCGGAGTTCGGCCACCTTGACGCGCTGGTGCAGCACGAGTTTTTCCACCGGTACACGGCCGACGAGCACACGCTCGTGACGCTGCAACGGCTCGACGCCGTCGTCACGGCCAAGGAAGGCCCGGACGCGGATTACCGGCCGCTCTTCCAGGATGTCGCGCGGCCGGAGCTGCTGTACTTCGCGCTGCTGCTGCACGACTGCGGCAAGGCCGCCAACGAGGAGACCCACAGCGACGCGAGCGTCACGCTCGCCGAGCGCGCGGCGCGCCGCATCGGCCTGGACGATGCCGCGCGCGAAACGGTGGCGTTCCTCATCCACCATCACCTCGACATGTACAATGTCACCCAGCGGCGGGACCTGGATGATTCGGAGACGGTGGTGGAATTTGCGCGGCTGGTGGAGAACCTGCCGCGGTTGAACCACCTGCTGCTGCTGACCTACGCGGACATGACCGGCACCAGCGGCGACCAGTGGAACGAATGGCGGAACTCGCTGTTGTGGGACCTGTACCTGAAGACGCGGGCCGAACTGGTGGCGGGCGCGGAGACGATGGCGCTGCGGGAACAACGGCTGCAGGCCCTGTCCGACCACATCCGCGAACGGAGCCGCATGCCCCGGGAGGAGCTGGCCGCGCATTTCGACAACATGCAGCGGCGTTACTTCCTCACCTTCACCGCCGATGAAATCCTCAGGCACCTGGAACTCATCCACGCCTTCCTGCAGCGCGCCGTGGCGATGTCGCGCGACGACCTGGCCCCGCAGGTGATGTGGACCGACAAGCCGGACCGCGGCTACTCGCAGGCGACGATCTGCACCTGGGACCGGGAGGGATTGTTCAGCAAGATCTGCGGTTCGTTCTCGTTTGCGGGCCTGAACATCCTCAACGCGCACGCCTACAGCCGCCGCGACGGCATCGTGCTGGACATCTTCAATGTGGCCGACGTCCATGGCCGCGTCGTCTCCGACCCGGAGCAGCGACGGCAGTTCGAGCGCACGCTGGACCGCGCCCTCAACCACAGCACCGACCTCCAGCAACTGCTGGCCAAACACCGCCCGACGCGCACCGCCGGCCGCGTGCCGCAGGGCGTCGTGCCGACCAAGGTCCGCGTGGATCTCAACGCGTCGCGCACACGCACGGTCATCGAGGTGCAGGCCGAGGACCGGCTGGGGCTGCTCTACACCATCGCCCAGGCCCTCGCCCGGCACGGCTTCAGCATCAACCTGGCGCGGATTTCCACCGAGAAGGGCGCGGCGTTCGACACCTTCTATTTGCAGGACGTCAACGGCGAGAAGGTCACCGACGCCGCCCGGCTGGAACACACCCGCGCCAACCTGTTCCGCGCCCTCGAGGAATTGCGCCGCCGGCCGATCACTTGAGCGGGATTCCGGCTGAAAATAGTCCTTGCAACCTCCAATTCAAAGCGTACTCTTGCGACGTTTTCGATTCCAACGTGATGAAAAGAAGGGTCATTCAAGTATTAGTGGCGGTCGTCCTATGCGCGGGAGCAACCATGACATCGGCTGCGCCATGGATTGGGCTGGTCAAGACCGGGTCCACCACACAGACGAACGATTTCATCACCGTCGGCACGTCCACCTACAATTTTGATGTGCGCCTGAATTCGGACGGGTACTCGGTCGGTGCGCTTCAGTACTCGTTTTATACCTTGCCCACCGATGCGATCACTTTCGGATCAACGCCGGTAACACCCCTGGAC
>CAZAAF010000524.1:0-243 GCA_964482575.1 uncultured Verrucomicrobiota bacterium
TGGGAGTGAACAGTTACATCGTGAAGCCGGTGAACTTCGACAACTTTTCCGAGGCCGTGTCCCAGCTGGGCTGTTACTGGTTGCTGCTGAACCAGCCGCCGGAACGCCCGTCCAAACCCCAGTTTTCCGGTGTGAAATCGTGAGCAGCGGACTCCTGATCCTTTGCCTGGAGGATCGCCGCGCCGACGCGGACTTGATGGAGCGTGAACTCAGGCAGGAGGGGATGACCTTCACCCTGCGGCG
>CAZAAF010000524.1:286-2377 GCA_964482575.1 uncultured Verrucomicrobiota bacterium
CATCGGGCTGATCCTGGCGGACTATTCCCTGCCGTCGTACGACGGCCTCTCGGCGCTGAGACTGGCGCGCGACGAGCGCCCCGAGGTCCCCTTCATCTTCGTGTCGGGCAATATCGGCGAGGAAACCGCCATCGACGCCTTGCGGGAGGGGGCGACGGACTACGTCTTCAAACACCGGTTGAGCCGCCTGGGGCCGGCGGTGCGGCGGGCATTGCGGGAGACGCACGATCGCCGACAACTGGCGCAGGCGGAACGGCAACTGGCCGAGAACGAGCAACGGCTCCGTTTGCTGGCCGAGAACGCCAGCGACATGATCTGGACGCTGGATCCATCGGGGCGCCTCAATTATGTGAGTCCTTCCGTCCAGCGGCTGCTGGGGTACACCGCGGAGGAGGTGCTGGCGCGCGGACTCGACGAGATACTGGTCGGGGTTTCCGCCGCCCTGCTGCGCAAGAAGCTGGCGGACGCCATCCCGCAGATGCAGGCCGGGAAACGGGTGCACGAGACGCTCGAACTGAAATACCTGTGCAAGGATGGCTGGACCGCCTGGTGCGAAGTCAGTTGCAGCGGCATGTTCGACGCCTCGAACGCCTTTGTGGGCGTGGTGGGGGTCAGCCGCGACGTGTCCGAGCGCCATCGTGCCGAGGAGGAACGGTTGCGGTTGGTCACAGCCATGGAACAGGCCGCCGAGGCCGTGGTCATCACGGACGTGGCGGGAACGATTTTTTACGTCAATCCGGCGTTTGAGAAGATCACCGGCTATGCGCGCCAGGAGGTGCTCGGCAAAAACCCGCGTCTGTTCAAGAGCGGCAAACATGACGCGGCATTTTACCGGCGCATGTGGGAGACGATCACCCGGGGCGAGGTCTGGCATGGCCGTTTGATCAACAAGAAGAGGGATGGATCGTTTTACGAGCAGGACGCCACGATTTCCCCGGTGCGGGATGCGGCTGGGCGGATTGTCAGTTTTATCGCCCTCCAGCTCGACGTGACCCGCGAGTCGGAGTTGGAAAAACAACTGCGCCAGTCCCAGAAGCTGGAGTCCCTCGGCACCCTGGCCGGCGGCGTGGCCCACGAGATCAATAATCCCATCAACGGCATCATGAACTATGCCCAGTTGATCATGGACCGGCTGGGGGGGGGGCATCCGTTGCGCGAATTTGCCGGGGAGATCATCAAGGAAACCGAGCGCATCTCCCACATTGTCCAGGATCTGCTCTCGTTTGCGCGCCAGGACAAGCGGCAGCATGAGCAGGCTAACATCGGGGATATCGTCAACTCCACGCTGCGGTTGATTCGGACCGTGATGCGCCATGATCAAATCGCGCTGGAGGTGGATGTCCCCGGCGACCTGCCGCCGATCCGGTGCCACAGCCAGCAGATCCAGCAGGTGTTTCTCAACCTGCTGACCAATGCCCGCGATGCCTTGAACGAGAAGTATCCCGGTTCCGACCCGGACAAGACGATTCGTGTTGCCACCCGGCGCTTCGAGCGGGAGGGGAAACGCTGGATTCGGCTGACCGTGGAGGACCATGGCGTGGGGGTGTCCACGCAGGTCCGCGACCGCCTTTTCGACCCGTTCTTCACCACCAAGGTGGGCAAGGGCGGAACCGGGCTCGGGTTGTCCATCAGTCACGGCATTGCGAAGGATCATCGGGGAGCCCTTCATTTCGAAAGTCAGATCGGGCTATACACCCGTTTCCATTTGGATTTACCCGTCGAGGGATAGGGAAGGAGACCATGGCTCGCGTATTGATCGTGGACGATGAAAAGAGCATTCGCGTGACCTTGAAGGAGTTTCTGCAGGATGCGGGCTACGAGGTGGAGACGGCGGAAGATGCCACCGCCCCGGTCTTGCAGCAGCTCCCGTTGACGTGTTTTGACGTCGTGGTCTCCGACATCGTGATGCCGTACATCTCCGGGGTGGAACTCCTGCAGGCGATTCATCGCGAAGCGCCGGGCATCCAGGTCATCATGTTCACGGGCCAGCCCACGGTGGAAACGGCCGCCGCCGCCGTGCGCGCCGGCGCGTTCGATTATCTCATTAAACCGATTTCCAAGGAGACGATCCTGCGCTGTGTGGGCAACGCC
>CAZAAF010000524.1:2387-3649 GCA_964482575.1 uncultured Verrucomicrobiota bacterium
GGCGGAGGCCAACCGTCGCTATCAGGAGGATCTGGAGCGCCAGAACCTCCAGTTGAAGACGAATTACAACCACCTGCGCGAGCTGGAGACCTTCCGCGATAATCTGGTGCACATGATCGTGCATGACATGCGCTCGCCGATTGCCACGATGCTGGGGTATCAGGACCTGCTCCAGACGAAGCTCACAGGCAAGCTGGGTGGTGCCGAGGCGCAGTACTTCGCGAGCATCCGGCAGAACACGGAACGGCTGCTTGGCATGATTGCCTCCCTCGTGGACGCCAACCGGCTGGAGGCGGGCGAGCTGCCGTTGAAGCGCGAGGCGCATGATCTGTCGGCGCTGGCGCGGGTGGCCCTGGAGTCCACCCGCCACCTGGCCGACGAGCGTTCGGTGCGCGTTGAGTTGAAATCCGAGCCGGTCATGGCCGGGGTGGACAAGGAGATCATCCAGCGGGTGCTGACGACGATGGTCGGCAACGCCATCAAGGCCTCGTACGAGAAAGGGCGGGTGTGCGTCGCCGTGGAGCGGGACCCGTCGCAGGCGCGCGTGACGGTGACGGATGAGGGGCCGGGGATTCGCGCCGAATGCCAGGGGAACCTTTTTGACAAGTTTGGCGTGGTGGAGCGGGGGGCGCGCCAGTACACCTCCGGGATGGGGCTGGTGTTCAGCAAGCTCGCCATCGAGGCCCATGGCGGCCAGATCGGCGTGGAAAGCGAGGTTGGCCAAGGGTGCATGTTCTGGTTCACCCTGCCGGCCGTTTGATCCGAAACCCGGCCGAAGGGGCCGGGCAGGAAGAAACGGCCCTCCACACTTTTCTCCAGATTGCCGTTGAAACCTTCGCCGCCCTGCACTATATATTTCGGCCCTCGGTAGGGCGCTTAGCTCAGTGGGAGAGCACTTGCTTCACACGCAAGGGGTCGTTGGTTCAATCCCAACAGCGCCCACCATCTTCCCATCGTGCGGTGATGGTGTTCCGTGTCATGAAACGGTTTCTGGCCAGTCTCATTCATGCCTTCGGCGCGACGCTCTGGCGTCGTCGTCAGGACCTGCAGGCCCCCGAAACCATCCGCCGTATCGTGGTCACCCATTTTCATTATCTCGGCGATGTCTTCCTCGCCACGCCGGCCCTCGCCGCCCTCCAGCGCCGGTTCCCGAACGCCGCGGTGGAGGTCGTCGTCAAGTCGCGCGGGCGCGAGGCGCTGCTTGGAAATCCCCATCTGCGCGAGATCATCGTGTTCGACGGCCTTTGCAACGACCGGTCCCG
>CAZAAF010000525.1:0-3639 GCA_964482575.1 uncultured Verrucomicrobiota bacterium
CCGGCTACGTGCGGCTGCTGCAATGCAAAGCCATCCAGGAGGCGCTCGCGGACCCTGAACTCAACAAGCTGGCCGCCGAAGGCACGCCGTTGACGACGTTGCTCTACAAACCCAAGGTGATGGCCATCCTGCAGGACAAGGAAAGCCGCGAAGCCCTCGCGGATTTCGACTGGACGGGCGCACTGAAGTTCGTCAACGCGCGCCCCACACCCAAACGCTAGACACGGCCGTCGTCAGGGATTGCTCCAGCCGGGAAGGACCAGGTGGCATGTGCCGTGCCTTCTTCCGTCTCAGTGGAATAACAATTCCACCCCCGTCGCGAACAGCGTCACATAGACCACGCGCATGAACCATGTGGGGGAGAGTTTGCGATTGCACCAGACGCCGATCCACACGCCCACCGGCACCGCGGGCATCAGCCACAGGCTTTGTTTGACGGTCTCCAGCGAGCAGACGCCCTGCCAGAAAAAGAAGGGCATCTTGATCCAGTTGATGAGCGCGAAAAGCAGCACGTTGGTGCCGACGAAGAACTCCTGTGTGAGCCGCTGCGGGATCAGGAACATCGCCACCACCGGTCCCGCGGCATGGGCGAGGGTGGTGGTCACGCCCGCCGCCAGGCCGAAGAGCGCCCCGTGCCAGTGCTTTGGATGATACCGTTCCGGATGCGCGTAGAGCGTGTCGCGCACCCATTGGATGGCGATGAACGCCACGGCCACGCCCCCGATGAACTGCCGCAGGCGATGGTCGTCCAGTTTGCCGATCAACATCAACCCCACGCCGATGCCCGCGAGCGCGCCCGGCATCAACCACAGGATGTTGCGCGAATCCCATTTCTTCCAATAGTGGTAGAGCGAGAACGCGTCGCCGACAATCAATAACGGCAGGACAATCCCCAGCGCGTCGCGGGCGGGGATGGCCAGCGCCATCAACGGCGTGATCAACATGCCCAGCCCGCCGCCAAAGCCAGCCTTCGCGATGCCAATGAGAATCGCCCCCGCGATGCCGCAGGCCCAATGCCAGAAAACGTCGGGCGTCATGATGGGGCGCCGGTCATCATGTGCCAGACCATCCGACAGGCTTCGCCCCGTGTCAACGGCTTCGCATCGTCCGCGGGCGGGAGAGTTCCCGTCTGGGGCGCGACGCGCGTCGGGGAGGACACGGTCCGTGACCGGAGGCTGTGGATCAGGCCGCGCAGCTCGGCGGTCGTGACGGGCTTGTCGGGATTGAACGCGCCGAACTGGTGTTTCTGCTGGAATCCGGAGTGCTTGTCGGCGTTGTAGCCGCCGGCGGCGGGCCAGCGCGGTTCGATGCCGAAGGCGCGCAGGAGGCCGTTGTCGAACAGCGTTTCGATTTCCCGGAACGCCGGGTGTGACCACGGCACGTCGGTGAAGTGCGCGTTGCTGACGCTCGGCCAGAACCCGAAGGCATTGTAGAGCATCATCGCGGCATCGGCGCGCGTGAGCGGGTCGTCGGGACGGAAGCACCGCTCGGCGTTCGGCCGCGCCGCCCCGCGGACGGCGAGCATCTGGATGGCCTCGAAGTCGCTGCGATCCACATCCACGTCCCAGAAGAACACCAGCTTCACCTTTTGCTTCACCAGTTCCCGCTGGAGTTCGTCCACGGGCAGCGCGCGCGGGGCGATGCCTCGTTTGGCGCTGAGGGCGGCGGCGATGCCGGCGGCCTGGCCGAGCACATTCCAGGTCGGGTCCATGCGGATGGACGAGAAGGCCACGTGGGTGGCCGACAATCCCACTGGCACCAGCAGGCCGTCCACGCCCTTGGGCAGGATCGCCCCGTAGGGAACCTGGAAGGCACTGGCGACATTGACGAGGAAGAAATCGCCGTCGCCCTTGTCGGGCATGGCCACGTCAGTCTTGGGGCGCACGGGCTTGGCATCGATGGGATAGTGGCCGATGCCGATGCTGGCGGGTTGCGGGGGCGGCTCGAGCCCGCGGCCGAGAACGAACGGGTTGATGTCGGCCTCGGTCATCGTGACCTCACCCACAATGCGGCGGGCTTCGCGGACAAACACCAGATAGGGCACGTGGTCGTTGTCGGTGAACTCATCCGGGGGCAGGCCGAGGTGGGTGAGTTTCTTCTCGTGCTGGAGATAGTAGAGATAGGCCAGCGCGTTGTTCTTGTAGACCTGGTAGAGCCGCTGGCGTTCCGCACGTGTGCCCTCCGGCCAGACCCAGTTGATCTGCTGGAGTTCGTTGCCGACGGGGTTCACGTTCATCTCGGACTTCTTGTTCGGCACGCTCGGATGGCCGCCGTAGGAGGCATGCTTGAACTTCGCCGGGTCGTAGCCCGGCGGCGGGGTCTTCAGGATGTGTGCGTCGCCGGCATCCGGCGCAAAGTTCTGGATGCACAGCCGCAGCCCGTACGACGGCACGGCGCGGTCCTGCCGGCCGTTGGTGCCGGGCAGGAACTCGCCGGTGTTGTTGAAGAAGAAGACCTGGCCCGCATGCGGCTCCAGCGGCGAACGCGCCTCGCGCCCGACGCGGTACGGCACGCCGGCCCACGCCGCGAGGTCCGCCTCATGCGTGGCGTCCACGAACACCGCCGCGCGCAGCACGAGCCGTTCGCCCTGGGCGGTCTCCGTGACGACCCCGATGATGCGGTTGCCGTTCTTCAACACCTCGGTGGCGAACCGGCGGTAGTAAATCTTCAGCTTCGGGTGTTGCGCGGCCATCGCCTTCCAGAGGGCGTCGGCGACGTGCGGCTCCCAGCGTCCGCCGAGCCGGGGCTCGTTGGCCTGGAACGAACGCCCGTCCATGTGGCTCGGCGCCTTTTTCCACGGCTTGAAGAACGGATCGGTTTCCACCAGCGGCGCGTAGTGCTTCTGGACGGCCCGGCGGAACTCCTCAAAAGTGCCGCTGAGGGATTCGTAGGAGAAGCAGTCGATGTTCGAGATGCCGTTGGCCAGCATCCCGCCCAGCACCGGCGTGTCCTCGACGAGCGCCACGCGGGCATCGAGTCGCGCGGCGCCGAGCGCCGCGCCAATGCCGCCGGAACTGCCGCCGATGACGACGACATCAAAGGTCTCGTCGCCACGAACCGCGCCCGTGGCCATCAGCCACAGGGCGAGCACGCCTGCCAACCGGGTGAGTTGCTTTTGCACGTTCATCGTTTTTGTCTCCATTCGAGAATCTGTCCATCCTTCAACAGTCGTTCGCGCAGTTGAGCGTACTCCACCTGCTGCACGGCGGTGCTGGCGTCCAGCGCCATGCAGGCGGCCGTCGCGGCGGACTGGCCGAGGATCATGAACACCGGTTCCATCCGGATCGAACCGAAGGCGATGTGCGAGCTGGAGACGCACACGGGCACGAGCAGGTTGTCGGCCTGGCCGCGCTTCGGCACCAGCGCCCCGTAGGCGATCTCGTAGGGCCCCTTGAGGGGCACGCCGATGTCGCCCTCGTTCTGGACATATCCCTCGGGCGTGATGTACCGCTGCACGTTATGGGAATCGATGGTGTAGCTGCCCATGCCCACCGACTCCGGCGTCGGGCGTTTCTTGGTCAGTTCGTTCTCGGTCATCACGAAACGGCCGATCATCCGGCGCGCCTCGCGGACGTAAATCTGGTGCGGCCAGCCGCCGTTGTCCTTGAACTCGTCCTTTGGCAGGCCCCAGCGTTGCAT
>CAZAAF010000526.1:0-3636 GCA_964482575.1 uncultured Verrucomicrobiota bacterium
GTGGTTGGGGAGCGCGAACTTCGTCGTCGTCTCCGACGGGCAGCCGTTCTCGCCCTGCCGCATCCTGGCCTTCGCCGAGTATTTCGCCAGCGTCGCCTTCAACTCCTCGACGTTCTGATAGGACCGGTCGGGGTTGAATTCATAGCCGTGGTAGATGAACCAGTGGAAAAGGTTCACCTTCCCCTTGTCGGCCAGCGCCTTCAGGCAGTTCTCCAGCAACTTCGGGCTGGAACTGGCCAGCGAGAGGCCGGCAATCCGCGCGTCGGGAATCACGCGCCGGATGATTTCCGCCGTGCGGACATTGAACGTGGCGATGTTCTCCGGGAGGTGTTTCTTGTTGTTGTCCGGCTCGTTCCACATGGCCCAGTCGCGAACCCTGCCCTTGTAGTGCGTGGCCATCGCCTCCACCCAGCGATCCCAGGCCGCCAACGCCTCCGCGGAGGTGGGAAAGCCGCCCGACAGGTCCGTGCCGCCGCCGTCCGGGTAGATCGCGTTGCCGTAGCCGGTTTCCAGCAGGATGTCCAGGCCGCGTCCGCGCGCGTCGTCAACGATCGTGTCGAGCCAGGCGAAATCGCAGGTTCCCTTCACTTTCTCCGTCTTGGCCCACCCACCCTGCAAGCGGATGGTCTTGATGCCCAGCGGCACGAGGTAGTCCTTGTATTCCTGGTAGTCCGCAAAATCGCGGTCGAGGGTCTCGCATCCCAGCATCCAGTCGGAACCCGTGATCTCGCGGGCACTGCGCGGCTGGATCGTGCCGATGAGTTTCAACCCGGGATTCAGGCCGGTCTTCGCGCGGTCCGGCGAGGTGTCGATCTTTGGCCCCGCCCACACCATGTTTCCAGTGAGGCCACACAGAGTGACCCCCACGGCCCACAGCAAACCTATGCGCATATTCATCCTCCTGCCATGCCGGCCGCGAACCGGTTTCCGGCGCCGCCGTTCTCCGGGAAGCGGGAGCGCGTGGACAGACGAGTCCTTGCACCCGCCGCCGTGCTTCGAGTCTCCGCGAGGGTTGGAAGGAAGCCGCCCGCCGACACGGGGCCGGATTCCACACCCGCCCGCGTCAGGTGTACTTCACCACTTCCTCGAGCGAGGTCTCGCCGTCGAGGACGCGCCGGATGCCATCCTGGCGCATGGTGCGCATGCCGAGCTCCATGGCCTTGTCGCGAAGCACCATGCCGGCCACGCGCTGGTTGATGAGGGTGCGGATGGGATCGCTCACGCGCATCAATTCGCAGAGGACGGTACGGCCCCTGTACCCGCTGTCGTTGCACTCCGAGCAGCCCTTGCCGAAGTAAAACTGTTTGCCCACCACTTCCGACGGCTTGAGCCCCAGCATGCTCAAATCCTGCTCGGTCGGCTCATAGGCGGTGCGGCAATTCTTGCAGACTTTGCGGACCAACCGCTGGCCCAGCACGGCCTCCAGCGTGGAGCTGACCAGGAAGGGTTCGACGCCCATGTCGAGCAGACGGGTGATGGCGCCGGCGGCGTCGTTGGTGTGCAGGGTCGAAAACACCAGATGGCCGGTCAGCGACGACTGAATGGCGATCTGCGCCGTTTCCAGGTCGCGCATTTCACCGACGAGGATGGTGTCGGGGTCTTGACGCAGGAACGCGCGCAACGCCCGGCCGAACGTCAACCCCACCGTGGGGTTGATCGGCACCTGCATGATGCCCTCGATCTCATACTCGACCGGGTCCTCGGCCGTGAGCAGTTTGGAATCGATGGTATTGATGCGATTCAGGCAGGAGTAGAGCGTGGTGGTCTTGCCGGAACCGGTCGGGCCGGTGACGATGAAGATGCCGTTGGGCCGCTGAATGATTCCGCAGACCTCGTCGTAAACCGACTTGGGCATCCCCAGTGTGCCGAGATCGAGGTTGACGACACTACGGTCGAGCACGCGAAGCACCACGCTCTCGCCGAATTGTGTCGGAAGCGTCGAGACACGCAAGTCCACCGGCCGGCCCGCGATGGACATCTGGATACGGCCGTCCTGCGGAATACGCCGCTCGGCGATGTTGAGGTTGGACATGACCTTGATGCGGCTGGTGACGGGCAGCGCCAGATGCTTTGGCGGGGGCGCCATTTCGTAAAGCGCGCCGTCCACGCGGTAACGAATCTTGAACTCCTCTTCAAACGGCTCGAAGTGAATGTCGCTCGCGCGGTCGCGGATGGCCTGGAAGAGCACGAGGTTCACAAAGCGGATAACCGGCGCCTCGCCGGCCATCGCCGTGATGTTCTCCACCGTCATGACATCCGGCGCGGCAACCTCGGTGACGTTCGTCAGGCCCTCGATCTGCGAGATGAGGTCGTCCACCGACTCGGACCCCTCCTCGCCATAGAGCTGCTTGACCATCGCCAGGATTTCGTCGGGGTCGGCCACCACGAGGTGGATGTCGCGGTCCAGGATGAACCGCAACTCCTCGACGATGCCGGCATTGAGCGGGTCGGCGACGGCGATGTGAAGGGTGTTGCCTTCAAGCTTGATCGGGATGGCGCCGTAGGCGCGGGCCTGTGCCGGCGGGATCATCTTCAGGACTTCCTTGGACAGTTGCTGGTCCTTGATGCTGATCTGCTCGGTGCCCAGATGCTGGGCGACGACGCTCAGGACCTGTTCGCGCGTCAGGATGTCCATGTCGATGAGCACCTGGGCCACGCCCTTGCCGGCGCGCTTGCCCTCGGCCTCAATCTCGGCCAGTTGCTCGACGGGCAGCAGTTGATGTTCCCTCAGGATGCCCAGCAAAACGTTGGAGTCGGCGTCAAACATGTTACTTCATGCCCAATTGTTGCATCATGGTCTCGGGATCTTGCGCGGTGGTCAGCAGTTCGCCGTAATCAATGATCCCCTTCTGGTAAAGTTCGATCAGATGGCTGTCGAGCGTGAACATGCCGTGCTTCGCGCCGGTCTGGATGTCGCTCTGGATGCGGAAGGTCTTGTTGTCGCGGATGAGCGCCTGGATGGACTGCGTGGTGATCATGACCTCGAACACCGCCACGCGTCCCTTGCCATCCTTCCGCGGCAGCAGCAACTGTGAAATGACGGCCTTGATCGAGCTGGCGAGCTGGGTGCGAATCTGTTCCTGTTGCGCCGTGGGGAACGCGTCCACGATACGGTCCACCGTGCGGGCCGCGCCGGTGGTGTGGAGCGTGGCGAAGACCAGGTGGCCCGTTTCCGCGGCTGCGATGGCCGCTTCCATCGTTTCCAGGTCGCGCATTTCACCGACCAGAATCACGTCCGGGTCCTGGCGCAACGCGCGGCGCAGCGCCTCGGAGAAGGTGGTCACATCCACGCCGATCTCGCGCTGGGTGACGAGGCTCTTCTTGTTCGGGTGGTAATACTCGATCGGGTCCTCGACGGTGATGATATGGACGTCGCGGTCCTCGTTGACGATGTTCAGCATCGAGGCCAGGGTCGTGGTCTTGCCCGAGCCGGTCGGGCCGACGACGAGGATCAGGCCGCGCGGCAGGTAGAGCAGGTCCTTGATGCCGGGCGGCAGGCCGATCTGCTCCAGCGACATCATCTTCGTTGGAATCTGGCGCATCACCAACGCGAAGTTGCCGCGCTCCTTGAAAATGCTGACGCGAAACCGCGCCTTGTCCTGGTACGCAAAACCAAAGTCGCTGCCACCGACCTCG
>CAZAAF010000527.1:0-3624 GCA_964482575.1 uncultured Verrucomicrobiota bacterium
AGGCGCGAGCGACGGCGTGGATTTCCGCGTGCTCGTCAATGAAGGGAGCGGTTTCAAGCAACTCTTCGCGCGTTTCTCCGCCGCGAAAAGTTGGGAACCGGCGCATGTGGACCTTTCCGACTACGCTGGCCGCGAAATCACGTTGAGGCTTTTCACCGGTCCCGGCCCGGCGCACAACACCTCATGCGACTCATCGTTCTGGGCTGAGCCAACGCTCTGGGTCGGGGCGCCGGTCGAGGCGGAGCCCAATGATCGCCGCGCCTCCCGGCGTCAGGCGGCCGTGAGCGCGGCACGGGCCGCCCTGAGCGGCGACACGCTGGACTGGGCGTGGAAACTGACCAGCGAAGCGGGAACGACAGGTGCCGCCGTCGTGCGCGGTCCAAACGGCTTGGCGGATGCCTTCATCGCCTTCGTGGACAACCAGCGCGAGCTGGTGTTTGAAGGTTTCCCTTTCGAGATTGACGGTCAGCCCATTGCGGCCAGCCGCGCGGGCGTGATCTGCGATCGCGTGGAGGAGAGGTTCGACGGCGGTCGCGGCGCGCTCGATCACTTTCTGTTGAAGGGCGATCAGTCCATATGCGCCCGGGCGAAGCTCTGGACCGAGAAAGGTTCGCTCCGCGTGGCGTTCTCCATACCCGGTGCAAAACGGGACAAACGCGGTGAACCCCGGTTCACCCAGTTGATGCTGGGCCCGGCCTCAGACAAGGCACGACGCGTCTATGCCGGCTTCGGCAACGTCATTCAAGACCCCGGCAAGTTCGACCTGCGTGCCGGCGGTTTCACCCTCTCGACGCGGCATGCGGGCGCCGACTTCGCCGGTGGATTATCACTGGTACAGGCCGTGGACATCTATCCCGATGCATTCCGTGTGGACCCGGAGATGCGGCGCTGCTCGCTGGTGGCACACCACGACGCAACGTTCTCCCTGGTGCCGTCCCAGCATGGCGCGTTTGCGGCGGCACGGGTGTACCGCGCCATCGCCAACTTCAAACCCGCCGGGGGCGTCGCCAAGCTCCAGGGCCGCATCTGCCTCGATCAATGGGGCGGCGACTATGGCGAGGCGGCCAAGGGTATTGAGATGGCGGCGCGTTACGGCATGACCGACGCGGTGTTCGTCAAACACGTCTGGCAGCGCTGGGGCTATGACTACCGGTTGCCGGACATTTATCCCCCGGCTGGAAACCAAGAGGACTTCATGGCCATGGTCGCCGCGTGCAAGCGCCACGGCATCCTGTTCTGTCCGCATGACAACTACATCGACTTTTATCCCGATGCCGACGGTTATTCGTACGACCACATGATTTTCAACAGCGACGGCACGCCGCAAAAGGCATGGTTCAACAAGGGACGCGACGCGCTGAGCTATCGCTGGCTGCCAACGGCGTTCCAGCCGTGGCTGGACCGCAACCTGCGTTTGATGAAACGAGGGTTTGCGCCGACGAGTTGTTTCGTGGACGTCTTCTCGGCCATACCCCCGGTTGATTTCTACGACCGCTCGGGCCGGTTCTATCCAAAAACGGTGTGTGCCGAGCGCTGGGGCGAGGCGTTCGACCGCATCCGCGCCGTGCTCGGCAACCATGCGCCAACGATCAGCGAGGCGGGTCAGGACGGGCTCATCGGCCACCTCGATGCGGGCGAAAGCGACCACGCCGGCTGGATGCCGGGCCAGCAGACGTATTTCAACTGGAAGATGGAGGCCTCCGACGCCGAGCGCGTGCCTTGGCACGACATGGCCAGCCACGGCGCGTTTGTGTTGCTCGCGGGCGGCTTGGGACATCGTTACTCCGGCGATTCCGATGATTTCCTCCACGGGTATGCCAGCGATGACTACCTGAGCAACACCGTGATTGGCGGCCGCAACCCGATGTGTGAAGGGCCGTTCTCACGGAACGCGGTGATGACCTATTGGTTGCTGCACGACGTCTGTGCCGTGCTGGCGCGGAACGAACTGCTGTCACATGCGTTTGTCGGCGACGACATCCACCGGCAGCGTGCAACCTTTGCCGGCGGCGCAACGGTCCACTCCAACCGCGGCGCGAGCGACTGGACTGTGGACGGGGTGACGCTGCCGCGATATGGCTTTATCGTGAGCGCGGGCAATCTCAAAGCCGGTGTGACGCGGCGCGACGGCATCATTGCCGGTTTCGCACAAAAACCGGGTGAGCTGTTTGTGGATGCCCGACCCGATGCAACAGAGAACCCGGGCCGCGTGGAACCGCGTGTGACCGGTGTGGACGATCTCGGCAACGGCAGGTTCCGGCTGCGCACGGAATGCACCGTGAAGGTCGCCGTCCCGAACGATTACCGGCCTTTCGTTCATTTCACTGACGAAAAACACTCCGGCGACAGCATTGTCTTCCAGGGAAACTGGAAATTGAAGTCCTCCGAACTGGCCGCGCCCGGAACCTGCACCGCTGCGATCGAAAGCAGCGTCCCCGAAACGGTAAAGCTGCCGGCAAGGGTCGAGATCCGGTGCGGCTTTTATCAGGCCGGCAAAGGCGGCAAGCGACTGGCGATGCTCGGGCCCATGGACGGTTCCGGCCGCGTCCGCTGCGGCAAGGTCGAAATCAAGCGAGAAGGCGGACGAATCGTGGTCGCGTTCAAGCCCGAACCACCCGACCCGGATATCGCCGCGCGACGGGAGCGCGTGAACCACGCGGGCAAGGTCGTGGATTTTGGGGCGGCGGCCACCAACGGGGCATTCCGGCTGCGCTACGGCGGCCGGTCGATGGAACTGACGCCGCTGCCGTCGTCCCCGGCATTCCAGGTAACCCTGAAACTCGACCAGCTCGGCGCGGCAGGCAAAAAAGTGGAACGCGTCATGATGCTCGACAACGACGGCAAGGCGGGCGGCGAACAGCCCTTCAGCCAGAAAGGCGACGTCCTGCAACTGGCTCATGATGGCAAAACGTTCGCCTATCGCGTTCAGCTTGCTCCCTAGGCGTTCGACTGGGACACGCACAAAAGCCGCACGGCATCCGCCGGCTCACCTTTCGGGCTTGAGAATTGGCCCGTTCGGGCGTTGATTAGTCGGCAGAGGTCGGCATTTGAAAACCAAGAATCGTATGAACCCCGTTGCACTCGTCACCGGCGCATCCCGCGGCATTGGCCGCGGGATTGCCCTCGAACTTGCCAAAATCGGCCATGACCTGGTCATCAACTACGCCGGCAACGCCGACGCCGCGCAACAAACCCGGGACGATTGCGTGAAGCTGGGCGCGGGCAAGGTCCGCGCGGAAATCTATCAGGCGGATGTGGGCGTCTCCCCGGACCGCCGTCGGTTGATGGAGTTCACGCAGCAGGCGTTCGGGAAATTGGACCTGCTCGTGAACAACGCAGGCGTGGCCTCGCGCGGCCGGCTGGATTTGCTGGACGCGACCGAGGAGAACTTCGACTGGCTCATGGGCATCAATCTGAAGGGCCCGTTCTTTCTGTCGCAACTCGCCGCCAAGTGGATGATCGAACAGAAAGCCAAGGGCGGCGACGACTACACACCCAAGATCGTCACCGTCACGTCCATCTCGGCGTACACCGCGTCAACAAACCGCGGCGACTACTGCATCTCCAAGGCCGGCCTGGCGATGATGACGAAACTGTTCGCAGCGCGACTGGCGGAACACGGTA
>CAZAAF010000528.1:0-3619 GCA_964482575.1 uncultured Verrucomicrobiota bacterium
CGCCTTCCTACAACGGCGCGATCACCGAGGCTTTTCGTCATCACCCGCAGGCCGTCCGCAGCCTCCACGCCACGCACGCCTACGCGGCCATCGGACCGCTGGCCGCCGACTTGTGCGCCGGTCATCTGGAGGCGGGCACGTTTGGAATGGAATCGCCGCTTGGCAAACTGGCGCAGCGCGGGGGATGGGTGATCCTGCTGGGCGTCGGGATGAATCGTTGCACGGCGGCGCATCTCGGCGAACGCCGCGAGAACGCGCCCTGCATCGGCTGGGACCGCGACCCGCGGCGGATTCGCGACCCGGAAACCGGGGTAGTGGTGCGGGCGTTCGGGGATGTCTGGCGCAACGGCCCGTGCCGGATCGAGTGGGACCCGCTGGAACGCCGGATGCGCGAGCGCGGGTTGATCCAGGACGGGCAGATCGGCGCCTGCCGGGTCATGCGGATGAAGGCCCTGGATGTGATTGAGGTCACACGCGGAATGGTTCGCGAGCTTTGTCCCGATTGCCGCACCCGGCCGTTGAAGCCGTGCTGAGCATTCCATCGCGCGAAGGGGAGGATCAGGTGAATTTTTCCATCCGCGGCGTTGTCTAATCCTTTGGCGCGACGAAAAATCTCCGGCCGCGCCGAATGGAGCGCATCGTATGAAGACATTGACGCTGATTGAATGTTCGATGGCCTGTCTGGTCATCATGCTTCTTCCCGCCTTCGCGGAAACCACGGCACCGGTGAAACCAAGGACGACCGCGGTGGGGTGGATTGGCGCGTTCCTGGGCGAGGCCCGGGGCGGCGTGCGGGTCAACGACGTGATTCGCGACGGTCCCGCGGACAAGGCGGGCGTGCGCGCCGGTGATTTGATTGTCGAGGCCGATGGCCGGTCCGTCCGGTAGCCCGCGGAACTCAGCGGCGCGGTCCGCGACTCCGCCGTCGGGCGCGACATGACCCTGCGCCTCCGTCGTGACGGCGGCGAGCAGACCCTGACGGTCAAGGTGGCGGAGCGGCCCGAGTGGTTTGGCGGCGGGGCTGGGCCGGGCGAGGGGTGGACGCCCCGCGGGTCGCATGGCGAATGGCGTTGGGACTGGCCGCCGGGGCCCTGGAGTGAATCGGGCTCGGTTGAGAAAATGCAGAAGCAGATCGACAAGCTGCGCCAGCAGGTGGACGAGCTGAAGGAGAAGGTGGAAAAGCATCTCTCCGGAAAGGAGAAGGAGCCCAGCCGGATTTGACCGGCGGGTTGCCGGCAGGATTTGCTTTCACCGTCCTGCGGAATCGGGCAGTATCACGCCCCACGCATGGCGGTGAAAAGCTATCTCCAGTTGGTGCGCGCGCCGAACCTCTTCACGGCGGTCACCAACGTCTTTACCGGTGTCGCGGCCGTGAGCGCCACACAACCCTCCGCGACGACCATCGCGCTGCTGGCGGTCAGTTCCGCGTGGCGTTGAATGACTGGTGCGACCTGGCGGTGGACCGCGTCGAGCGTCCCTCGCGTCCGTTGCCCTCGGGACGGATTGCGCCCCGGGCAGCGTTGGGACTGGCGGCGGTGCTCCTCGCCGCCGGCGTGGCGGTGGCAGGATGGGTCGGGGCCATGGCGGCGGTGGCGGCGTCGGCGATTGTCGTGCTCGTGGTGACCTACGATTTCGGCCTCAAGTTCATCCGCATCGCCGGTCCGCTGAACATGGGCGCGTGCCGGTTTGGCAATGTGCTGCTGGGCGCGTGCGCCGGGCCATCGGCCTGCATGCGCGCGCTGCCGTTCGCGCTCTTCATGATGTTGTGGGTTGTGGCCATCAGTCTTGTCAGCGCCGGTGAAGCGGAATCGCCCCGGCGGCAGACCGCGGTCAAGGCGATGGTGCTGGCGATTCCGCTGCTCGACGGCATCTTCGTGGGGATGCTGACGACGCCCTGGCTGGGCGTGGGCGTGGCGGTGTTCGCCCTGCCGGCGTGGTTGACGGCGCGGCGGCTGTACGTTACGTAGCGGGAGATTTTATGAGTTCGCGCAAAGTGCTCGTCATCAATATCGCCGCCCTGTCGCCGGGCCATGTCGCTCAATGTCCCACGCTCTCGCGGCTCGCCGCGGAGGGTTGGTCCGCGCCGATGACGCCCGTGTTCCCGGCGGTGACCTGCACGGGGCAGGCGACGCTCACCACCGGCAAGCCCCCGTCGGTGCACGGCATCATCGCCAACGGCCTTTTCGATCGCGACAAGCTGGAAGTGGGGTTTTGGGAACAACCCGCGAAACTGGTGAAGGCGCCGCGGATTTGGGACCTGCTGAAAGAACGTAATCCCGCCGCCACCTGCGCGGTGCTCTTCTGGCAGCACAGCCTGTTCGCCAACGCCGACATCGTCATCACGCCGAAGCCGATCCATCTCGATCACCGGATGGTGTCGTGGTGCTATTCGAAACCGGCCGGGTACTACGAGGAACTCTGCCGCGTCCTCGGGAATTTCAAGCTTCACCATTATTGGGGGCCGCTGGCGTGCATCGGGTCGAGCCGGTGGATCGCCCGGGCGGCGATGAACACGCTGCGCACGAAACAACCCGACCTGACGATGGTTTATCTGCCGCACCTCGATTACGGTTTCCAGAAACACGGCCCGGAGTCACCGCACACGGCGCGCGATCTGGACCTGGTGGATGCGCTGGTGTCGGACATCGTGGGGGCGGCGGGACCGGACACGACGGTGTTCGTGGTTTCGGAATACGCCATCACGCCCGTGACCGGCGTGATCCTGCCGAACCAGCTTCTGCGCCGCGCCGGCCTTCTGGCGGTGCGCGAGATCGCCGGTGGCGAGTATCTCGACATCGAACGTAGCGCGGCGTTCGCGATGGTGGACCATCAGGTGGCGCACATCTACTGCAAGCCGGACGCCGTCGAGCCCGCGCGGCGGGTGCTGACGGAGGCGGGCGTGGAGTTTCGCGCGCCCGACCATGCGCGCAGCGGCGAGCTGGTGGCCGTGGCGCCGCGGGACAAATGGTTTGCCTACTACTGGTGGCTGGAGCCGCGGCGCGCGCCGCCCTTTGCGCATCACATAGACATTCATCGCAAACCGGGGTATGATCCGTGCGAGCTTTGGTTTGACTGGCCGCGGTTTCGTATTCCGTTGAAACCGGAACGGGTCAGGGGCTCTCATGGGCGTGACGATGAGCCGGCCGTATGCATCGTCCGCGGGCCGCAAGCGCCGCCGCGTCGGGAGAAGGTGGACATGACGGACGTGGCAGGCTGGATACTGGATGGTCTCCGATGAACTTGAGATTTGGCTACAACACAAACGGATTCGCACATCACCGGTTGGGCGACGCCCTGGTGGTCATCGCCGGCTGCGGCTATGACGGCGTCGCGCTGTCGGTGGACGTGCAACATTGCGACCCGTTCCACATCACTGCCCCGGAACTGCGCCACCTGAAGGGGATGTTGAAGGCGCTCCAGTTGTCGGTGGTCATCGAGACGGGCGCGCGCTATCTGCTCAGCAAGTGGTTCAAGCACGAGCCGACCCTCATCAGCCGGCAGCGCGAGGGCCGGGACCTGCGCCTCCAGTTCCTCAAGCGCGCGATCAATCTCGCCGTCGAACTCGGCGCGGAGGCCGTCAGCTTCTGGTCCGGACCGAAGGCGAACGACCTGACCGAGG
>CAZAAF010000529.1:0-3610 GCA_964482575.1 uncultured Verrucomicrobiota bacterium
ATAGGCCGTGCCTGTTTTCAAACTGGCGTCCTTGAAGCGCGTCTCGCGCGTCGTGGCCAGCAGATGAGTCGCGTCCGGCGCAAACCCTGCGTAGTCGCCCCGGTAGATGTTGTATTGGCACGCGTGGCGGACCGGCGACCAGTGCAGGGTGACGGTCTTGTCTGCAAGTCCGGTCAACGCGGCCTCCGCTGCAGCCGGAGAATCACCCGGCGCCTCGATCCGAATCGTGGAGTAGCCAGACGGCGCGAGTTTTACCAGCGGACGGTCCAGGACGCTGATGTTCTGTTCCGTCACGGAACAGGAGGTCATGCGTGAGGATTCGCCCCAGCCGATGTTCGCGGTGGCCGCGTCCACGGCGGCGCCATCGGTCTCATGGAATCGCGCGATGACGCCTTGTCCCGGCGTTTCGCTCAGTTTCAAGGCCAGCAGACTGACATGGGTGGCATCCACGGACAGGAAACTGAAGGATGACGAAGCCCGTTTCCCTTTTTGTGCCTTTGGGATCACCGTTGCCATCGCCGGCGTGAGTGCCCGCTCCGCGAACCGGGCGATACCTGCATCCCGAAAACGGCCTTGGTGGCTGGTGATAACATACCGGTAGCGCAGGTTCATGTAGGTCGGACCAATGGACCAGGCATGTCCATAGAGCCAGTTGTTGAAGATGTAGGAGTAGAGGTGCGACGTGGAGGGCGGCCCGTCGAACGTGTTTTTCTTCCCGTGGATTTTGCCGCACTCGACGAGCTGGCTGTCGGCCTGCACCAGCGCGACGCCGAATTGTCCGTTGCCCACGTACGACCAGTCGCGCGCCGCGTGATAGGTGTCGGTGCCGTGGCCGGTCCGGTCCTTGTACGGGTTCGCGTCGCAGCCGTTGAGACCCACCCGGAATTCGCCCCGGGGCACGGCGAACGGGAAGGCGTAATATCCGAAGCAATACCACCGGTTGGTTCCGGCCAGGGCGCTCACATGATCCAGCCGGTTGTCGATATCCACGCGTTTCTCATGGGAGGGGAGGGTGACGCGCTGCTCGAGGGCCGCACCGCTGACGGGATCGTCCATGCAGGCGACCACGGTCCGGCCCAGCGGGGAGGTCTCGATTTCGAACCGTGCTTTCGACGGGGAATGGAAACTCACATGGGCATCCTTCGTGTACACGAATTGGTTGCAACGATAGGGTGCCGACGCATCCACCAGCTCGCGGCCGAGCTGTTTGTCGAACAGGCTCGTGATGGCACCATCCGCGGCGAAGGTTACACGGTAGAAATCGTTTTCCATGGACGGCGGTTCGTTGGATGAGTGCCGCGTCATCCCTTCGGCATTGCCGGGAACAAGCCGGAACACCGCATACCCCAGCGAGGGAATTTCCGGCGTTCGGAAGATCAGGTGGCGGTTGTTCATCACGGCGGGCAGGGGATGACCATCCAGCCCGTGGACGGAGCACAATCCGGCGCAGGACTTCGGCAGCTCGATGGAAACCGTCCCGGCGTGCCGCTGGAGCGTTGGGTTGAAGACGAACACCGACGGCCCCTCGGTGGTCACCCGGGCGGCGAGGGCCTTCAGCGCACGATCGCTTTCTTCGTCAGCCGTGAACATGGCCTGTAGCATCCACGCCTTTTTCTGCATCCAGGTGTCATAGACCGGACGTCCCTTGTACGCGCTGGTGCCGTAACCGTGCTCGTCATTGCAGATCAACGCGTTCCACGCCCGGCGGAAAGCCGTGGTGGGATAGACGAAACCGGGATCGTTCAATCGTGCGAGCGTGGCGAGTTTCTCGGCGACCGGCAGCCGACGGTCGGCGTCGCGTTTCATGGCCAGCAGGGTTGGCGTCGAAACCGGGTGTTGCGCCCACCCGGCCGTCATCAGGCCGCGGAGCGTCGGAATCTGGCCGCCAAACCGCCGCTCCACTTCGCGAAAGGGCTCGGATAAATCGCCGACCGTCCGCAGTTCAGGCCAGCGCCACCGGGCGTTCCAGGCCCTGGCCAGTTCGGCGAATTTGAGACTGGGCGGCTCGTTGTCGTCGTAATTGGGAACCAGCCAGAGATCGTAGGGGTATCGCGACTCGAGTTCGGCGAGATGTTTCGCCATCACCGGCGCCACGGTTTCCGGCGTGGAGAGCATCTGGGTCCGGTCGGAGCAGGTTTTGATGCCGAACGAATGCCCCGCCAGGATGTAGTGGGGCGCGGCCCAGACGAGGAGACGGCTTTGGGCATCCGCTCCCTGCCAGTAGAACAGCAGCGGCAGCGGCGATGTCCACCCGACGTCCACCCGGCTGTTGCCGACGGTCCTGGGATTCCATGCGTTGGGGAAGAACCCCAGGTACTTGATTCCTGCGTTGGCGTACGCCGTCACCAACGGCCAGGTGATGCCGTTGTTGTCGGCCATCACCATGCTGTCCATCGGCAGATGCCAGCGGTCCCGTGCTTCCTGGATGCAATAGGCGCTGCGGCACAACTCCTCGTCGCCATACACCTCGGTGCGATTGCCCGAATGCGAGGCGCCAATGCCAAAGAGGCCGGGCCTGACGTATTTTTCCACAAGCGCATTGGCCGCCGCTTCCGACCGGTCCAGTGGATAATTGTTCCACCACCACAGGCCCTCGATGAGGTAACGGAAGCGCGAGGCCCCCGGCCAGTCCGCGGTGTCTTCGGCCAGCTTCGCCGCCTGGTCCACAAAATCGACCGTCATGAGGCGTTGTTTGAACTGGGAATCGTGCAGCCCGATGTCCACGTGCGCGGATTTGACGACGTAGAGTGTCCAGTGCCGCGGCGGTTTCCAGGCCAGGTTCTGTTCGGCCAGCGGTTGCGAGTCCTTCAGCAAAACCCAACGCGTGTTCACGGTGTTCTGGGGTTCCGGCAGCCGCACGGAAAGATGGTTCGTACCCGCCTTGAGCGCCCCGAGCGCTTTCCCGGCCAGCAGCCGGTCGCCCGACCAGACCTTGAGTGTGCACGCGTCCAGCGCATCCCGGCAGTCGATGGTCAGGTCAATGTTCTGGAGCGGCGGTTCGTCGCGCGACACCAGCGAGGTCGGGGCCACCTCCCAGCGTTTCACCGGGCTGTCTGCGGCCACGGCCCGGCCCTCCATGGCGCCCAGCGCCGCGGCGATGCAGAGGAGAGGGATCACGTTCATCAGGGGCTTCATGTTGGGATTTCCTGAACCCCCTTATCATGCGCCGCCGTGCGCGAAAAGGAAATACCGGAGAGGAAACGGCGGATGGCGCGTTTCTAGTTGGCGACGCCCCATCGCGCGCGACTGGAGCCGCCGCCTGTGCTGACGGGAAACCCGCGTCGGCCCGCCCAGCGCCGGGCGGTCTTGTCGAGGTCGGGCTGGCCGCAGTTCAAGTAATCCTCCGCCAGCCGCATGTCCCCGTACCCTTCGAGCAAGTCCACCATCTCCGGGATGCGCGACTCATCCCCCAGCCGGATCAACTTCAGGCACGCACTTTGAACGCTCTCCCGGGCATCCGGTTGCACGGTCGGGGAGAGCGACACGGCGGCGAGGGCGTCGCCCAGCATCCGGGCGGATTCATTCTGATCGGACGCGGTCTTGAATATTTCCTTCCACGTCCGGGCGCCGGCTTTTTGTGACGCGGCCAGACGCAGCACCGGGTTGGGGG
>CAZAAF010000530.1:0-3607 GCA_964482575.1 uncultured Verrucomicrobiota bacterium
CCTACAGCACCGAACTGATGCGCAACAACTACTCCGTCCAAAACGTCAGCGCCGGTGTCCGCTTCAGTTTCTAATGGAAATGAATCGTGTCGTCGCGGGCGTTGTGCGAGAGAATGTCCACATGGAAAGGAACTGCAGCGTGTTTGGCGGCGACCGCGTACGGGGACATGTCATTGTGATGGCGTGGCTGTTGTTGCTGTGTGTTTTCACCCCATCGCTTTACGCTGGGGAGCCGGCCCCTGAACGTCCCGCCTACACCTATGCAGTCGTCGTCTCCTCCGCCACCCTGGATGATCCGCAGTGGCAGAAGGTCGCCGAAGCCCTGGTGCAAAAACATCACGCGACCCTCCTGAAATGGGATGGGAACGTCAAAGAAGTAAAGGGCCGGCTGGCGCGGCTGATGCCGAAGTACACGGCGTTTCTGGCCAGGCCGGAGGAAGCGGGCCATGCGTTTGTCGTGGCCGTATCCCGGATGTGCCGGGCGTTGGACGACGATCCCTATGTGGACACCTTCTGGGGAATCGTAACCGGCTATTCCGCCGAGGATGCGCTGCGCATCGTGTCGATGCAGGGACCGCTGATCGTCACGCGAGGGCTGGATGCGACCGGGAAGATGGATTTGAACAAGCTCGAGCAGGCGGTGTGTTTCGATGAATTCGACCGCGGCGTCGTCAACGAGAAGGCCATCGGCAAGTCCGCGGCCAAACGCCCCTGCGCCAACGACAACACGCGGGAGTTCCTGGCGGCAATGAACCGCCTGTGCCCCCAGTTGATCGCCACCTCCGCCCATGCCAGCGAACACGACTGGAACATGGGGTACAACGCCCCCAACATGAAGATGGAGCACCAGGATGGCCAGTTGTTTTGCGTTGATATGGACGGCCACCGGTTCGCCATGACCAGCCGCGAACCGAAAATCTTCATCGGCGCGGGCAACTGTCTGATCGGCCACATTGACCAGAAGGACTGCATGGCGACGAGCTGGATACACTCGGGCGGCGCCTGTCAGTTCATCGGCTACACCGTCCCCACGTGGTTTGGAGAAATGGGCTGGGGAACCCTGGATAAGTTTGCGGCGCAGGGAGGCGTCTATACGGCCGCGGAGGCCTTCCATTTCAACAACACGGAGATCATCCGGACGATCCTGGAGAAGTATCCCCAGCACGCAAAAACCAACTTGAAATCGTACGAGGTCGATTCGGATGACGAGAAGATCTATCGGACGTTGAAAGTGAAAAAATCCGATCCCGACGCGGAATCGCTGCTGGGGCGTCTCTACGATCGGGACGTCGTGGCGTTCCTGGGCTACCCGGCCTTTGAGGTGCGCGTCAAGCCCAAGGTCAAGGTGTCCACCCGCCAGTTGCAGGACGGGAAGTTCGCCGGTTGCTGGCAAATCCAGGTGGAGGCGCTCGCCGATGGCCAGTGGAGTGACGCCGGCGAAACCTATTTCGCCCTTCCGCACTCGATGAAATCGGTGAAGTGTGTCGATACCAACCTGAACTGCGATATCGAAACTGCCGACAATTTCATCCTGGTTGCCCTGCAGGGAAACTACAAGAAGGGCGATACCTTCAGAATCGTCTTGAAAGAGTCGCCCTCCGGCGAATAAGGGTGCCGGCCCTGAACGAGGAATCGGGGGTCGGCAGGTTTCCGTTTGACAGGCGATTCCCGGGAACGGAGCATGCGTGCCATTCTCTGGGACGGTTCGGAGGAAGACTGACAACGGAGGCCCTTCCCGGGCGGCGAACGGGATCGTGGTAATAGGACGTTCCTGATGATGATGTTGGCGAATGGAATGGGGCCGTTTTCGATGATGCGTGGAAATCCGATACGAACACATACGAGTCCAAAACGACTTGGACCCATCCTGGCGTTGGCTCTCGTTGCGGGAATGGGGGCGCTTCCGGCGATCGCACAGACATGGGTATCGCAGGGACCAGGCCCCATCACCGGCGGCCAGGTATCCGGCATGGACGCGCAAAACAGTCCCGTGTACGGCGCCATCGAGAGAATCGCGATCAATCCCACCAATGCGAACATCATGCTCATCGGCGCGGTCAACGGCGGGGTCTGGCGCACCACCGATGCGTTGGGCGCCAATCCGAGCTGGACGCCGGTGACCGATTTTCTGCCGTCGCTCTCCATTGGCGCGCTGACCTACGATGCCGCCAATCCCAACACCGTCTATGCCGGCATCGGCCAATACAGCGCGTACTCGGGGGTTGGCGGGGCGTCGGCCGGTCTCTTCCGGTCCACCAATGGCGGTCTGAATTGGACAGCCGTGGCCGGCAACAGCACGTTCACCTCCGGGGGGTCGAGCATTTGTGCCGTGGTGGCCAATGGCCAGAACGTCCTTGTGACCGTTGACAAGGACACGAACAATTCATGGTCCAGCCTTGGCCTGTGGCGCAGCGCCGACGGGGGGACGAGTTTCACCCAGGTGACCAGCAACCTTCTCCCCGATATGTATGGCGCCGCGCTGGCGATCGATCCGACCAACACGAACCGGTATTATGTCGCGGGCTACAATCCGTGGGACTCGACCAAAGGCGGCGTGTGGCGCAGCGATGACGCCGGGGTGAGTTGGACGAACATCAACAACACGGCCATCACCGCCCTGGTCGGCACGAACACGGTCAACATGAAGCTCTCGGTCAACACCAATGGCACGTTGTTCGTTGGCATCGTCAACAACGGGCAATTGGCGGGCGTGTTCCGCACCCGAAACCAGGGCGACTCGTTCGCCGATCTGGGCCTTCCCACTACCGTGGACGGCACCAACACCAACGGTCTGATCACCAACAATCAAGGCAACATCCATTTCTCCATGCTGGCGGATCCGTCCAATGACAACGTGGTGTACGTCGGCGGCGCCACGCAGTGGACCCTTGAGAACAATGCCACCGGCGCGACCAACTACACCGGCCGGTTGTTTCGCAGCGACGGCACCAACTGGACGGCCATTACGGACAACCAGACGTTGAACGGCAGTTCGCCGCACGCCGACTCGCGGGCCTTGGCGTTCGACAGCAACGGCAACCTGGTCGAAGCGGACGATGGCGGCCTCTACCGGCGAAGTTCGCCCACCACCTCCAACGGCATCTGGACGTCCGTCGGAGGCAGCGGCACGAACGCCTTGCGGATCACCGAGATTCATTCCCTGGCCTACGACAGTCATGGCGGCGTATTGATCGCGGGCGCGCAAGACACCGGCTCCATGCAGCAGGACACCCGCAATGCCACGACCTGGACCCAGATCAACCAGGGCGATGGCGGCAATGTCGGCGTCTATGACCGGCCGGGGACCAATTCGTTTCGCTACAATTCTTACGACCGTTTGGGCGGTTTCACCTACCGCGAGTACAACAGCACCGGCGTGCTGGTACACACCAGCATGCCCGCCCTTCGGATTGACTACGACGGCGGCTATACGAATTTGACGAGCAGCTTCGACCCGAATCTCCCGTTCTACACGCCCATGGCCGTGAACGCTGTGGATGCCGGCCGTCTGCTCTTTGGTTCCAAGACGCTCTATGAAAGCAGCAACCATGCGGCGAACCTCACCGTTCTCGGCGGCGTGAGCAGATCGGGGCCGACCGGCATTTTC
>CAZAAF010000531.1:0-3592 GCA_964482575.1 uncultured Verrucomicrobiota bacterium
TCTGACGGCACTGTTTTTGGTGGGTGCGGCGTGCGGCGGGGTGTTGTTCGGCTGGCTGGGTGACAAGCTGGGCCGTGTTCGCTCCATGGCGCTAAGCATCCTGGCGTACTCAATCTTCACCGGGTTCTGCTATTTCGCCACGCAGCCCTGGCAGTTGGGTGCCTGCCGTTTTTGTTCGGCGCTGGGCATGGGCGGCGAGTGGGGATTGGGCGTGGCGTTGGTGATGGAATGCTGGCCGGAAAGGCTGCGGCCGATTCTGGCGGGTATCATCGGTGCATCCGGAAATGTGGGCTATCTGTTGGTGGGGGTGCTGGCCATGAATTTCCGCGTCACCCCCGATTCCTGGCGCTGGACGATGCTGGTGTGTGCCACGCCTGCGTTGCTGGCCTTCCTGATCCTGGCGGTGATTCCGGAGTCGGAGAAGTGGAAACAATCGGTCAAGGAGGCCAAGACACACCCCTTTCGCGAAATCTTCGGTCCGAAGCTCCTCAAACCGACGTTGCTGGCGACGGCGTTTGCCACCATTGCGCTTATCGGTACGTGGGGTGCCGTCACGGGTTTCCTGCCATCCTGGGCGGACCAACTGGCAGGCCAGAAGGATCCTTACGCCAAGGGCTGGGTTCAATTCTATGTGTCGGTGGGCGCCATCACCGGCTGTTTCTTTGCGCCCATCATCGGCGGACGGTTTGGCCGGCGACCGGCGTATTTCGGACTGTGCCTCTTCTCACTGGTCGTGTGCGGAATCCTGTTCGGCACCCTGCGGGAGTACAATGGCCTCTTCCTTTTCCTCTCCTGTCTCGCTGGGTGCGGTACGGCGGCTTTTTACGGGTGGTTGCCTCTCTATCTGCCGGAGCTTTTCCCCACCCGCGTCCGGACGACGGGTCAGGGATTGAGTTACAACTTCGGCCGGTTCCTGACCGCCGCCGGCGTGCTGTGCGTGGGGCAGTTGATGCACTTCTTCAATGGCAGCTATCCGCATGCTTGCGGCACCATCATCCTGGTGTATTTGGTGGGCATGGTCCTCATCTGGTTTGCGCCTGAGACCCGGGGCAAGCCCCTGCCGGAGTGATTAACGGGGTGGGGTCGCATGGAGTTGCCAGACCAGTGACGCCTCACGAACATGGGTTTGGCATCGTCCCGGCTTTTTCGCTTCCGGCCCGATCGGGTGTGCTTCGAAACGGCAGAGGTACGCCATCTCCCAGTCGAAACCGCTGCTGTCGGCAGCTGGCGTTTTCAGGTATTTCGGATACACTGCCGATCGTGCTGCGATTCGGGTTACTTGCAATCGGATGGATGGCCGGCCTATGCGCCGTGGCGGTTCTGGCTGCCGAAGGTCCGGCCCAACCCCCGCCCGGCGTCCGTGTTGGAGCCGATGCTCCTGCCAAGCCGAACCCGCCGGCGTTTTTGTTAAAAACCGATCCGGACCTCGATGCCCTGATGGAGCAAGCGGCACAACTTGTCACATCCGGCCAGTTGAATGGTGCCATTGAAATTTATCAAGGGATTGTCGAAAAGGCGGAAGACCGGGTCGTGGCGGTGGCGGCAGAAGCCCGTGCCGGTGAAAGTCCGCGGGTATTTTTGCCTGCGGCCGATGCGGTACGGCGGGCATTGTTGGAAGGTCCCGAGCCGTTGCGCAAGACTTACATTGCCCGGTTTGAGCCGGAAGCGACCCGGTCGGTCGAGACGGCCTCGGTGGCGGGGGATGTGACTGAGTTAAGGCGGATTGCCGGCCGGTATCCCGTGACGGTGGCGGCGCAACGGGCGCGGCGCTGTTGTGCGGCATGGCTGGCTGATCAAGGTGATTTTGCGTCCGCGTCAACGGCGTGGGAGGAATTCCTCTCTTTCCATCCCGTTCTTGGCGGAGCCGGAGAGGACTTGGCCTTGGCGTTGGTGCAATGGACCCAGACGCTGGCGCGAAGCGGACAAGTGGGGCACGCACGGGCCGCACTGGGACGATTGGAGAAGGAGTTTGCCGGGGCCAAACGGGTGATCGGTGGAAGACCCCAGGGGGTGGTGGAGGTTGCACGGCAGATGGTGGAAGCGCAGAAGGTGCAAGCCGGGGACGCGGCGTTGCCAGCCGCTTTTGCGCCCACGCCACGGTGGAGGGCCCGGACAGCAGGGGAACTGTCGCCCTTTATTTGCGTAAGCGGCAGGCAGATGTTCATCCGGTCCCTTGCGACCATGGCCAGTCTGGAAATGACGACCGGCAAACGGTTGTGGGAAACGCCGGCGCCGATGTTGAATGGCCCCGAGCTGGGTGCGATGCGACAGCAAATGCCGGGATCGTCATTGGAGCGTGAAGTCGTTTGTCAGCAGGGATTCGCGGTGGCGGCAACCCCCGACTTGGTTTGCAGCGTGGAGAATGCATCTCTTGGGGGCGGCAGTCCCGAGATGAGGGGGCTTGTGGTGTTTGGTGGTCCGGCGGCCCCCGCACAACAAGGAGGCAAGTTTGCCGGTAGCAGCGAGCTGGTGGCGCGTCACGCGCGCACTGGCAAACGGCTCTGGTGCGTCGGCCGTGGCGAGGGACGTGACGAGTTTGTGCGTGTTTTGCGATGGGTTAGTCCGCCGGTTGTGGCAGGCAGGCGCGTCTTTGTCATCGCACTGCAAGTCCAGTCGTATCATCTAGTGTGTCTGGATGCCGCAGACGGGCGATTGGTGTGGCACAGTCTGATTTCGCATCGGACCGAGCGGAACCCGGGCTGGCAGGCCGGTGCTGATTTGCCGAGTGCAAGCCCGCCCTGTATCGCGAACGGTCGTGTCGTGTGCCTGACCAACGGCGGTGTCGTTGCAGCATTCGATCAATTCACGGGAGCACCCGCCTGGTTCTGCCAATACACCGCGCCGACCGTCGCAGGAGCCATGGCCATGACGCCGCAGCGGGTAATGTCAGTCAATCCCGTGCTCGTTCGAGAGCAGACGGCGGTGGTTTTGCCAGCCGATGCGGGACAGGTGATGGCCTTCGACATTGGCACAGGCCGGTTGCAATGGCAGCAGTCGCGTAAGGAACAACGGTTTCTGGCGGGCATTGCGGCGAAGGAGGGGACGAATCTTGTCTTGCTCACGGGGACAACCGCCGCGGCATTGTCATTGAGCACGGGCGAACCGGTTTGGGAGAGATTGTTCGATACCACGGCGGGGCGTCCTGTGGTGCGGGGACGCGTGCTGTATGCGCCCAGCCTGAGCCGTGGTGTGGTCCAACTGGATGCGTTGAGTGGACGCGAGATTTGTTCGTCCGCGGCCGGAGCGGATTTCCGTCATCTGGCCGTGTCGGACACGGCGTTGGTGGTGTTGGGGAGACGCATGGTTGCAACGTTGCGGAGCCTGAGCGAGGCGTTGGATGAGTCCACCCAGCGTGTGACCGCGTCGCCGTCTGACGCCAGCGCATGGCGGGACCGTGGTGAGTTGAACCTGCAAGCCGCACGTTATGCCGACGCCTTCAAGGATCTATCGAAGGCTTCCGAACTTGAGCCGAAGACGGCTGGGAACCTGGCCGCCATCCACACCCTGCTGTTTCGGTGCTGCCTGGAACTGGCAGTCCATGACCCGGTTCAGTCGAAGTCGTTGCTTGATCGGGCGGCGGTGTTTGCATTGA
>CAZAAF010000532.1:0-412 GCA_964482575.1 uncultured Verrucomicrobiota bacterium
GAAGGAACGCGGCGGCGACAAATACGAGTGGACCTACGATTTGAGCAAGCCGGAACACCGGGCGGACTGGGACACTGAAACGCCCGCCGTGTGGGTCACCGACGGCGGTCCCATGAGCCGCCGGCCTGGGGCGGGCAAACCCCTGTGGTTTCGCGCGCGGTTGCGGGGCAACTTCACCGCGTCTTGTCGCGTGCAGACCACAGGCAGCGGCGCCTTCCAACTGGCGCTGCGTTACGGCAGCGGCGAGGATGCCTCGTGGATTGCCGCCGGCCTCGGCACGTTCAGCGGTGGCACCAGCGATGGCACCACCCTCTCCGGCTTCGGCATCGGCAAGCGGAGTGCGACCAGCCGCGTGATGGCGGAATTGAACCGCCACCCCTACTCGCTCAGCGGCTCGCGGGCCACACTGGCC
>CAZAAF010000532.1:422-3585 GCA_964482575.1 uncultured Verrucomicrobiota bacterium
TACTGCTCGCAAACCAGCGACTTGCTCAGGGCCCAACTGCACCGCCGCGATACGGACAAGACGCCGGTCCGTGCCGAAACGCACCTGACACGCGCCGACGTGCCGTTCACGCTGGGCTTTGACGGCGACACCACCTCGCAGTACGAGGTGAGCGAAATCCACATCACGGGATCCCCCGATTTGGAGTGGATTCGCGCGGAACAGGCCCGTGCGCTGGTGCAGTCGGGGAAATAACCCCGCCGCGTTACTGGATTTTCGCCATCAACGCCTGCGCGATGTCCGTGAAGGCCTTCGCCGCCGGTGATTCCGGAGCCCCCACCACCACCGGCACGCCCGCGTCGCCGCCGGCGCGAATCTCGGGATAGATGGGCACTTCGCCGAGGAACGGGATGTTTTGCCGCTCGGCTTCGCGGCGTCCGCCGCCATGGGCAAAGATCTCCGCGCGTCCCTGGCAGTGCGGGCAGACAAAGTAGCTCATGTTCTCGACAATGCCGGTGATCGGCACATTGACCTTCTGGAACATGCCGATGCCCTTGCGCACCACGCCGAGCGAGGCATCCTGCGGCGTGGTCACAATGACCCCGCCGTCCAGTTCCGTCACCTGCGCCAGCGAGAGCTGGGCATCGCCCGTACCCGGGGGCAAGTCCACCAGCAACACATCGAGCGGCGCCCAATTCACATCGTGGATGAATTGCTGGACCGCCTTCATGATCATCGGCCCGCGCCAGATCACCGGCGCATCGCCCTCGACCAGGAAGCCCATGCTCATCAGCTTCACGCCGTAATTGCTCAGCGGGTTGATATGCTCGTCGCTCGCGGTGGGGCGCTCATGCACGTTCATCATGAGCGGCACGCACGGGCCGTAAATATCGCAATCCATCAGGCCAACCTTCAACTTCGCCTGCGCCAGCGCGCAGGCCAGGTTCACCGACACCGTGCTCTTGCCCACGCCGCCCTTGCCGCTGGCGACCGCGATGATCTTCTTCACGCCCGCCACGCGCCGCTTCTCAAAGCCGGCGTGACCGGCGGCGGCCGCGGCCGGCGCCGGCGCCTGCGTGGCTATCTCCACGTTGGCGCGCCCGATGCCGGGCAACCGCTGCAGCGCCTGTTCGACGTCGGCACGAATCTGCCCGGCGATCTTCGGATCGCCCGTCGTCAACTGCATCGCCACCGTCACATCCCCGCCCTGGATGGCGATCTGCTTGACGAGGCCAAAGGAAACAATGTCCCGCGTGAAGCCGGGATATTTCACCTGCTTCAACGCCTCTCGCACTGCATTGTCTGTCAGCATAAAATCAGGAATTCCTCAGTAAACCCGCGGGTATCCGCCACGAGCGCCGGGGGGCCATCCGCTCGCCCCGCCTCTGGATGTAACGACACGAGCCGCGGGAAGTCAAACGGCCTTTGGCGGACGGCACGCCTCACATCATCGCACCGGTGATCACGATCAACCCGTAGATGTCCACGCGAGGCACCGTCATCTGCAATTCGTTGCCGTTGTGCGTCAGGATCAGTGTCTCCGACTTCTGCAGCAGCGGATTCCAGTACTCGGCCTTCAATGGATGCAGCGTCCGGCGGACGTGGAGGGTCACCGGGATGTTCTTCACCGGCTGCTCGACGCGGTAATTGACCAGGTGCACCAGCACCTGCGGCACCCCGCGCCGCTCCGTCACCTCCGCCGCGATGGACGGCGGCGCGGTGATCTGCACACGCAACCGCTCCTCGAGCCGCTCACGCGCCCGCTGCGGATCGCCCTGGAATGTCGCCGCGGGAATCAGCTCGCCGCCGAGCGCCTTGAAACTGTCGAGCGTCTTGCGCTGTTTCGCGTTCAGGTCGCTTTCCTCCGGCGTGATAACCGCCACATACGCGTCCAGGTTCTCCCAGTTGGAATCGAAGACCACCGTGAACGGGATCTGCGCCCCGATCAACGCCTGCTCGGCCTCCCAGATGGCCTGGCGCTTGGAGGGCGCGCCGTGCGCGAACGTCTCGTGCGGCCACAGGAGGGCCACGTCCGCGATGCGCGAGGCGCCGCGATAAAACTCCGGATGCGCAGCGTAGAAATTCATGTAGGGTTTCAAGTACGGACTCAGGCCGCCCGTCCGCGCGCGGGGCAGCACCAACTGTCCGTTCTCGAACCACGCGACACTGCCGAGGCAGCGGAGATTGAACGCCATGCTCTCGGCCACCTCCAACGGCGTCTCGGTGTCGAGAATCACGGCGTTGTCGAACACCTGCGCCGCCTTCAGTGAGGGGATGCGCGTCACCGCACGATTATCCTTCCATCCCGGGCGCTCGCCGCCGGCGCGGAACGCGTTGCCGAACGCCAGCAACTGCGCATGATCCACGCCACGGCTCACGATGCTGTCGCACTCCACCGGCCCGGCGTTGCAGGCCACGGCGCTCTGCGGACAAAGACTGAGCACGTACCGCGAGAGGCGTCGCATGTGGCTGGTGGTGATCTTGGTACGGAAATCCGCCCACGCCCGGCTCAACGCATCCTCGATGTTGTCCCGCGCCGGCGGCGTCTTGACGCGGATAGTCTCCTTGAACCCCTGCTCGGTCAGGTAATCCTGGAACTGCGCCCGGGTGTACCGGTCCCAACTGTCGCTGCCCACGCCCACATGATCGAAATAAACCAGGTCCGGCGCCACGTCCACCACCAGGCGGCGGATCACACTCTCCATGTGGTCGTTGTACCCCGGATGTTGGAAGGCCGCCGCGCGCCGGAAGGGCTCGTTGGTGTTCACCAGGATCGGCTCGCCCTCGGGCGTCGCCGCCTGCCACGAAATCGAGTCGCGAACCTCCTGCATCAACGGTTCCCAGCCCAAAGTGCCGCCCAGGTACACGCCCACGTGCAGCCCGGCCTTGCGCGCCGCTGCCGCCAGCGTGGCCGCGTCCTGCATCCCCGCCGATTCCATCCGCAGACCGAAGCCGTCGTAGTAATGGAGCAACACCATCGTCACGCCGAGCTTCTTCAGTTCCTCCATCGTCCCCGTGCTGTGCTCGCGCCGAAACCCCTCCGTCTCCGAGGCCGGCAGCAGGAAATCCACCTTCCCCAGCAACCGCGCGCGATACGCCGGGGATCGCCAGCTCTCCGCCAACACCAGTCCCTCATCCTCCATCCATACCGGACGCTTGATCGAGGTGGGTTCCGGATCGGGCA
>CAZAAF010000533.1:0-3568 GCA_964482575.1 uncultured Verrucomicrobiota bacterium
CGTGTACTGCCGCAGCGACTATTACTTCGGGCTGAAGACCAACGACACCGCGTTCATCCTGGGACAAAACGCGACGCTCAACCTGATACCCTATCTGCCGTTCCAGGGCTGCGAGTTCAACTGCGTGCCGGTGGGCGATGATTACGCGGCGTTCAGCATCATCGCCCCGGGGACCGTCATCACGCCGTCCGATTTCGATGGCGGCATCCTCCGGCGCAAGTTCTCCGACCGCGAGACGGCCTGGTTCGAAAAGGTCTTCGACGTCGCGGTCCGCATGCGCCCGTTCTACATGGGCGACGTCCATCCCCTGACCGGCGAGACGGGCGCCGGCAACGACGTCTGGTGCGCGTGGCAATGTGATCGCCCGGATTTGAAAGCGGGGTTCGCCATCTTCTTCCGCCGCGGCAACGCACCGGAGGGTTCCCGGACATTCCAACTGGGCGGAATCGATCCCAACGCGACGTATCAACTGGACAGTTACGGTGGCTCGACAACAACCGTGCGGGGGTCCGAACTGATCAACCGGACCGTCCAACTCGAGCCGCGATCGTTCCAATTGTTCTTCTACCGGAAACAATGACTATGCATCACCCGACATCCTTTCACGGAACGCGGATGAACCCAGCCGCCTGCCGGAACATTCTTCAGAATCGCAGCAGAATCAGGGTCCTGATCAACCGGACCCTGCCAGGGTGGTGTGCTGGACTGTGTTTCGTTGCCACGATGACGATGGCCCTCGCCGCCCCTCCAGGCAATGCGATCCCCGTCACCGAGCTTCCGGCTCAAGAGACCGCTGACGCGATCATGGCGCCGCCCACCGAGATTCAAGCCCTGCACGCGTGGGCCTCCGGGGCGTTCCAGCAAACCGCCATCCAGCCGCAATTCCTCGGCTCAGCCGTGCCGTTTTCGTTCCAATACGCCGGCCACAACTCAGCCGACCTGTTGAAAACATGGACGCGCACAACGGACACCCAGACTGAAAAAGACTGTACCCGGCAAACAGTGACCTGGGCAGACCCGGCCACCGGCCTGCAAGTACGCGCCGTCGCCACGGCATGGAATCATTATCCGGCGGTTGAATGGGTGTTGCATTTCAAGAACACGGGCACGACGGACACGCCGATTCTGGAGAATGTCCAGGCATTGGACACGCAGTTATCAACCTCGCAGAACAACGTGATCCTGCACCAGATCCTGGGCGACTCGTGCAACGAACGCTCCTTCCTGACCCAGGAGACCTTGTTGAAGCCCGGCAACCAGGCCCGTCTGGCTCCCACGGGCGGACGCTCATCGAACGGCACGTTCCCCTTTTTCAACCTGCAGTGCGGAAATCAGGGAATGATCGTGGCGGTCGGCTGGTCGGGACAATGGGCGGCGACCCTTGACCACGGCAAGGCCGGTCCGACCCGCCTGACGGCCGGCATGGAGAAGACGCATCTGGTGTTGCACCCGGGCGAGGAAATCCGAACGCCGCGCATTCTGTTGCTCGTCTGGAAAGGCGACCGGCTGGCCGCTCACAACCGGTTCCGCCGGTTGATGCTTTTCCATTATGTCCCCCAGCAACAAGGCCGGCCATTGCGCCTGCCCATCGCCATGCAGTGCTTTGACCGCTATTTCCGGAAACAGGCCGGTTGGAACACGGAGGCCGGCCAGATCGCCGCCGCCCAGATGACCCATCGCGTGGGGTGCGACGCCCATTGGCTCGATGCCGCCTGGTTCGAACTCGGATTTCCCAACGGCGTGGGCAACTGGTATGCCGATCCACAGACCTTTCCGCACGGTCTGAGGCCGGTGACCGATGCGTGCCACCAGCTCGGGCTGCAGTTCATCCTCTGGTACGAGCCCGAGCGCGTGGCCGAGGGGTCGAAGATCGCGAACGAACATCCCGGGTTCGTCTTTCCCGGCGGCAAGAACCGGCTGTTCAAACTCAGCGATCCCGCCGCGCGCCGCTGGCTGACGGATCACCTGTCCAAACAGATCGGCGAGTTCGGTCTCGACGTGTATCGGAACGATTTCAACATTGATCCGCTGGGTTTCTGGCGCGCCGCGGACGCGCCCGACCGCCAGGGCATGACCGAGATTCGCTACATCGAGGGATTGTATGCCCTGTGGGATGAACTGCGCGCCCGCCATCCCGGGCTGTGGATTGACAACTGCGCCAGCGGCGGACGCCGGATTGACCTGGAAACCTGCATGCGCAGCGTTCCCCTGTGGCGCAGCGACACCAGTTGCTCCCCCAACCATGCCGACTGGGACCAGGTGCAAACCCTGGGGCTGAGTCTCTACGTCCCCCTGTTCACCGCGTGCAACTGGACGACGGATGCCTATGTGGTCCGCAGCGGAGCCACGGCTGGCGCCATCTGCCAGTTCGATTATCTGGCGCCGGATTTCCCGTTGGAACGTGCGCAAACCGCGCTGGCCGAAGTACGGGCGAACCAGAAGTTCTGGTATGGTGATTTCTATCCGCTGACGACGGCTTCAACAGCGCCCGATGTGTGGGCCGCGTGGCAATTCCACCGGCCGGACTTGAACACGGGCATCGTGCTCGCCTTCCGTCGCGCGGCGTGTAGCTACCCGGGGTTGCAGGTATCCCTGCGCGCCATCAACCCCGGCCTCACCTACACCGTCGAGACCCTCGACGAATCCCGTCAGGTCACCAAGAAGACCGTGAGCGGCGCTGAACTGGCCGCCTCCACCGAACTCCGGTTACCGGCCAGGAGCAGCCTCTTGATTCGCTACTCGGCGGTGTCGAAGTGACCGCCCCGGCACGGGAGACGCCTCAACGCCCCGCGGCTTGCTTGACGGCCCCGAGATCAACCGTCTTGCCGTCGGCGGGGAATGTAAACGGCTTCAACTCCCACTCCTCCGTGTAGGAAGCCGACGCGCCCGGCGCGAGGTTCTCGCGCGGCCCGATCGGCTCCAGCTCGCACATCTCGTTCTTGAAATACCAGATCGAGATCGTCAGCCCGGCCATTTCCGAATACACCCGGTCGGGATAGACGGGGAACCGTTTGACGAACATCAGGTCGTTGCGCATCAGGTAGCAGAACCAGCCGGCTGACGAATCCAGGCCGAGCTTCGGGTTGGCCGGCGTGCCGAGAACCTCCAGAAACCCGTCCCGAATCCGGATGGCCGGGTCTTCCGGCCGGTAGTTCATCACCGGCCCCGGTCCATACATGATATAGCTGTTCGGGAACCGGCTGTCCGGTGTCAACGGGATCAGCACAATTCCGCCCCCCACCGCGAGCGTCCGGCTCCAGTGACAACAACTCACCGGCGTGTCGGACTCGTTGATCATGCGCTGCTCGCATCGCACCACCGCCGAATCGCCGATCAGGGCAAACTCGCGCACCAACCGGATGCCCGTGGCTTTGTCGCGCACACTGGTGAGGCGGATGTGGCCATCGCGGGTGAATTCCCCGGTCCAGTCGCCCCACCACAGGTCCGGGTGCGACGTGATGACGCGCTCAGGGCCGATGTCCAGCCGGCCGCCGCAAGGATCCACCGGGACCTCGTTTGGTTTGTACAGCCAGCCTTGCTGCGAGGGAACGAGGCTCAACGCGTTGCG
>CAZAAF010000534.1:0-3551 GCA_964482575.1 uncultured Verrucomicrobiota bacterium
GGGCGCGGCCATGACGTGGTGGCGGCGGAACCGTCCGCCCCGATGCTGGCCGAGTTCCGGGCGGATCATCCGTTCTGCTTCCTGCTCGTAGACAGGGAGACCGGCGCCATCCTGTTCATGGGGCGGGTGACGGACCCGTTGGAATCGAAATAAGCGGGGGTTGGCCGACGGACCTGACCGCCGGGAAAGGGATACGATGATGCGAAACAGATTGCGAATTGCGGGACTCTCCCTGCTGGGGTTTATGCTCGCGGCCGTGGCGGGGGAGATCCACAGCTACAAATGCACGAACACGGTTTGCCACTTCGAAGCGAAGTTGTTCTGCGGCGGTGGCGACGCCGTCAGCAAAGTCTCCGGCTACTGCGTGCATTGCGGCAAGATCGTCGCGGCGACCTTCCCGCACAAGAACCGGGTCGAGATCGGGCGCGGTTCCGTGGGGCGCGCCTGGGACGCGGCCACCGGCCGGATGCTCGACTTGTTCGAGTGCCCGGGCTGCAAACACCCCTTCGCGTCCGTGGAGAAAATGAATTTTTGCCCCAAGTGCGGCGGGCGGACGATGGCGGAAGGGCCCATGGGGTTGTGGGATTGAAAGGACGGCTTTTCGAACATGGCGGCTGAACCCGCAACTTCAACAAGCTGTCCGCATTGCGGCGGCGCGTCCCTCGTGGCCGGCGTGGAAGTGTCCATGACGGCGGAGTCCGGTTCCGTGGGGCCGTCCTTCAAGACCGGCCTGATCCTGCGGGGAACCGAACCGTTTGTCGTGGACCTGTGCCCGGCCTGTGGCACGGTGGCCCGGTTGTATGTGAAGAACACCGACCGCAAATGGGTGATGGGGTAGACTGTGTGTACCATCGCGACAATTCCCGGGGCTCTTTCCGATGCACCCGCCATCTCGTCGCCGGATTTCCATTGTCGCCCCCGCATCGGGCCATTAAACTTGCGGTCATGAGAGCTGACCCTCGTTTCCAAGTCCAGAGTCCATCGCGTCCAGCAAGGCCGGTGTGTCGTTGGGTTGCCTTGGCGCTCGGCGCGCTGGTCGTCTCGTTCACGTTTTCGGGCTGCGGTTCCAAGCCCTCCGATTCCCCCGCGGATGCCGGAAAACCGGTCGTATCCAAATCCGTGCCCGCGTCTCCGGCCACGAATACCGTCCTTTCGGCGGAAGAGCAGTTGCGCTTGAAGGCGGAGGCGGCGAAGCAGGAGACCCTCATGAAGCGGGAGGGAATGATGATGGAGCGGCGGGCGACGAAATCGATGCGCATCCCCCTGGACGAGTCGCCGGCCAGCCCGGCGGCGCCCGCCAGCGCGTTGCCTGAGAAGTCCGTCGTGCCATCCTCCTCGCAGGCCGTTCCCGATCCGATGCAGATCCGGTAAGACCATGCCCGACGAAATCACACTCAAGCCCCCGGCGCAGTGGACGGAAGGCGAAAGCGGTCCGCTCCATGCGTCCGTGCTCTTCATGGACCTGGTGAGTTCCAGCGATTTCGCCAGCGTCATGGGGCTGAAGGATTACGCCGATTACGTCTCGGCCTTTCACGACCTCTGCATTCGCCAGACGCGCTTTTTCTTCAAGACCTTCTCCAAGGTCGAGCACGTGGACTACAGCGTGGAACTTATTGGCGACGAGCTGGTGGTCTTCTTTCATTCGGAAAGCCCGGCCAACGATGTCTATCTGTTGATCTGCCTGGCGGTGACGCTCAAGTGCGGCTGGCTCGGGTGCCCGCTCAACACCGAGCGCCTCTTCTCGGGCCTGTCCAGCACCGGCCTCGCGGCGGGCATCAACTCCGGCCTGGTCTGGGCGCGGCGAACGGCCCGCGGGTTCACCAAGTGCGGGTTCACCATCAATGCCGGCAAGCGGATCGAATCCGTCTCGCGCGAAGGAGACCGCTATCAGGTGTTCGTCTCCGACCCCGCCTTCAAACAGATCAACCGGCGCATCCGCAACCTGCTCTTCGGCCCGCGCCGCATCACGCCGATGAAGGGCGTCGTGGTTCCCCTCGGTGTGCATGAACTGGCGGAGTGTTTCATGAACGTGGGCAAGCGCCTCGAGCCCGAGCTGCTCCAGGGGTTCGTCCGCCTCGGTCGTCAGGCGCTCCAGCGCAACACCTTCGACTTGTGGGTCCACTCCTGCTGGCAGGTGTATCAGGCGGCGATCGCCGGCGACCGCATCAGCGACGAGGCGCTCAGCCTTTGCGAGCATGTGCTCAACATCGATCCCGTCAACCCGGCCGCGCTGTACCATGCGGGGCAGGGGATGGTCGAGCGGAAGGACTTCGAGACGGCGCGTCTCTATTACGAGGACCTGACAAATCACTGGCCGAAGTTCGCCGACGGCTGGATGGAACTGGCCCGCACCTATCGATCGCTCGGCCTGAAGGAGGACGCCCGCCGCTGTGTGCTGCAGGCCCGGCGGCGCGGCATTCCGGAGGAGGAGTATTCGGAAACGCCCCCGGCGGCTTCGCCGGCCCCGTGAAATGGGAGGGCGGCGCGATCCTTCAGCGCTTCCCGGGTCGAAGATAAAGATCGTTGGACGACAAGGCCCGCAGCAGGCTTTTCACATCAAACGGCCGGAGGTCCGGATGAGCCCCCACCAGCAAGGCGCATATCCCGGCCACCGCGGGTGTGGCAAAACTGGTCCCGGTCACCGTCGTCTTCCCGCCGCCTGCGGCCGCCGCCACCACGTGGTCGCCATGAGCCACGAACTCGATGATGCGGTTTTCCGCGAAGAGCCATTGCAGGGGCGAGGGGAACCGGCCGATGTCCACGCCGATGCACGTGGCGATTTCCGCCGGGAAACCGTCGTCGGTGAGCGGCACATTGCGTCTCGCTGCGACCACGAGCTGGTTCTGGCGATAGGCGGTCTGACAAAGCTCGTGCAGTGTTCCCGCAAACCGGGCATTCGCCGCCAGACTCATGTTGATGATCCGCGCGCCGGATTCGATGGCGTACCGGAAGCCGGCCATCAGTGTTTCGCCGGTGCAGAGGTTTCGGTCGTCAAGAACGCGCACATCGAGGATGCGCGCGTGGGGGGCCATTTGGGTGATGATGCTGGCCACGGCCGTCCCGTGGCCGTACATGTCGTTGTTCCGCGAAGTGGAATTCCTGAGCACGCGCGGTCCCTTCGCGCCACCCTCCACCCTCACGGCGCGCACCACGCGGCCCTTCAGTTCCGGGTGGCGGGCGTCCACGCCGCTGTCCACCACCGCCACGGTGACGGGGCGCAGGGTTTTGGACCGCAGTTTCTCAAGGCTGACTCGAAGGGCGGATTGAAGGCTCATGGATCAGGCGCTGGACGTGTTTACTCCGCCACCAGTCCGGCGATGTCGGAAAGCAGGCGGACCAGTTGCGCCTTTGCCTGCGGCCGGCTCCGGGCGATCCGCGTCACGGCATCCACCAGTTGTTGTTCGCAGCGCTCCTGGTCGCTGATGGCGGGCCGGCGCCGGGCGCTCGTGCGGGCGGCCTCGACGGCCGCCAGCCGGCGGGACTGTTCCACCACGACGCCGGCGACCGCTGCCACCCGCGCGTAGAGCAACGCATCGTTGCTGTTGAAGAGC
>CAZAAF010000535.1:0-3530 GCA_964482575.1 uncultured Verrucomicrobiota bacterium
AGGCCGGCGAACCGGCCAACGCCGGGCTGAGTGATGTCCACCCCGTTGGGGTGGAGGAGGGGAATCGCCGGAGACAATCCCTGTTCCCTCCGTGGCAAACATTCAATCACGCGGTGGCGACCGGAAATGCGCTCGACGGACGGCGGAAGGCGCGCGTATGGTTGGCCCGTTGCCCGATCGTTTACGACGCGAGGAGACTATCATCATGAAAACCAAATGGCTGCTGGCCACACTGACTTTCTGCTGCATCACCGGCGCACGGGTCTTCGGTGCGGAGAGCCTCATCGCCCCCGGCGCGAAGCTGGAGAAACTCTCGGGCGAGTTCAAGTTCACCGAGGGACCGACCTGCGACGCCGCGGGCAACGTCTTCTTCACCGACCAGCCGAATGACCGCATCATGAAATGGAGCGTGGACGGCAGCCTCAGCACGTTCAAGCAGCCGGCGGGGCGCTCCAACGGCATGTATTTCGACGCGCAGGGCAACCTGATCTCGTGCGCGGACGAGAAGAATGAACTGTGGAGCATTGCGCCCGACGGCACGGTGACGGTGTTGATCAAGGAGTATCAGGGCAAGCTTCTCTGCGGTCCGAACGATGTCTGGATTCGGCCCGATGGCGGCATGTACCTCACCGATCCGTTCTACAAGCGGCCGTGGTGGAAACACGACACGATGCCGCAGGACAGCCAGCAGGTCTATTTCTTCACCCCGGACCGCAAGAAGCTCGTGCGCGTCACGCACGATCTGGTCCAGCCCAACGGCATCATCGGCACGCCGGACGGCAAGACGCTCTATGTGGCGGACATCAAGGACAAGAAAACCTATCGCTATGACATCCAGCCGGATGGCTCGCTCACGAACAAGACGTTGTTGTTCGAGCCGGGCTCCGACGGCATGACGCTCGATGACGAGGGCAACATCTACATCACCGGCAAGGGCGTGACGGTGTTCGACCGCACGGGCAAACAGATCGAGCACATCGACGTGCCGGAGCCGTGGTCGGCGAACATCTGTTTCGGCGGCAAGGACAAGCGCACGTTGTTCATCACCGCCAGCAAGGGGCTGTACAGCATTCGCATGCGCGTGAAGGGCGCGAATCCGGCGAAGTGATGGAGTTTGTAATGGGCGATTGGTGGCGTCTTTAGTTCAAAACCATGCAGGTGATCAAATGATGCGAACACAATTCGTGATTCTGGGACTGTGTCTGGGGTGTGTGCTCGGGGTGGGGTGCAAGACGGCGCCTTCGACGAGCGAGGCCGGCAAGGCCAGTCGCGCCGGCACACAGACCGGGTGTAACGAGCTGACGGCCGGGGAGAAGGCGGCTGGCTGGCGGCTGCTCTTTGATGGAAGGAGCACGGACGGCTGGCGCGGATTCCAGCAGGAGGCGTTTCCCAAACAGGGCTGGGTGATCGAGGACGGCTGCCTCAAGTGCGAGAAGCCGCCGGAGCCGGCGCCCGGTGAGAAGCCGAAGCATTCGCTCGGCGGCGACATCGTGACGAAGGAGGCGTTTAACGACTTCGAGTTTTCGTGGGAATGGAAGATCGCGGCGAAGGCCAACAGCGGCGTGAAGTATTTCGTGGACGAGAAGCGCGCCGACAAGAAGGGCAAGGTCTTCAAGAGCGCCATCGGCCACGAGTACCAGATGCTCGACGACGCGGCGTATGCGAAGCTGGGGCCGAAGCATTTCACGGCCTCGTGGTACGAGGTGATGGAGCCCAGGGGCGCGGTGGTGAAGCCGCTCGGCGAGTTCAACCAGTCGCGCATCCTCGTCCGGGGCAAACACGTGGAGCACTGGCTCAACGGGGTGAAGGTGGTGGCGTTCGAGACCGACAGCCCGGAGTCGCTCGCGGGCATCGCGGCGAGCAAGTTCAAGGATGTGCCGGGGTTTGCGGACAAGATTCCGACGCCCATTCTGCTGCAGGACCATGGCGGTGGCGCCTGGTTCCGCAATCTGAAGATCCGTGCGCTGCCGGCACCGTAACGCAATTATTTTACCAGAACGTTGCACATCCCTTGACACCGAAATTAGGGACTGGTACTTTGCGCGCCACGTTTTTTGACGTGGAGGGATACCAAAGCGGCCAAATGGGCCTGACTGTAAATCAGGTGGCTATGCCTTCGAAGGTTCGAATCCTTCTCCCTCCACCACTTTTTGATGAGTGACCGATGATGAGTGAGCGGCCGGACATGGAAGGGTCGCCGCGCTTGCCTCTCACTTCTCACTCCTCACTCGTCACATTCGAATGAAACTTGGTATTTTCGGCGGTACGTTCAACCCCATCCACATGGGGCACCTGCTTATTGCCGAAGCCGCGGCGGAAGCCCTCGAGCTGGACCGCGTGATCTTCATCCCCGCCGCCACGCCGCCGCACAAACGGCCGCGCGTGCTGGCCGATGCCCGGCACCGGTTTCGGATGGTCAAGCTCGCCATCCAGGGCAATCCCCGGTTCGGCTGCTCGGACCTCGAGATCCGCCGGGGCGGACCCTCGTATTCCGTGGAGACGCTGCGTCAGTTGCGCCACGCGATGCCGCGGGCGACGTTCTATTTCCTCATCGGCACCGACAGCCTGAACGAGCTGCACTTGTGGCGCGAGGCGGCGGAGCTGACGAAACTGTGCGAATTCATTTGCGTGGAACGGCCCGGCGAACGGCGGGCGCGGCCGCGGTTGCGCGGCGTGCGCGTGCACCGGTTGTCCGGCCATCCCGCGGATATCTCGTCGTCGGACATCCGCGACCGGATTGCGGCGGGCGCCTCGGTGCGCTACCTGCTGCCGGATGCCGTGCGACGCCATATTCAGAAAACCGGATTGTATCGCTGATGGACACTACAACGTTGGACTCACCCGAACTGGCCCGCCTCTGCCGCGAGGCCGTGTTGGAAAAAAAGGCCGAGGAGGTCGTCATGCTCGACATGCGCGGCATCTCCTCCTTCTGCGACTTCTTCCTCATCTGCACCGGCTCTGCCGACCCGCACCTCAAGGCCATCGCCGGCAACGTCGAGATGCGCATGAAGGAACTCGGACGCCTGCCGCGCGGGCGTGATGGCGTCTATGCGAGCCACTGGGTCATCGTGGATTACGGCGATGTCATCGTCCACGTCTTCCGCGCCGACGTGCGCCATCACTACGCGCTCGAGCGGTTGTGGGGCGACGCGAAGCGGGTGTAGGAGGCCGTCTAGACCTCGTCGAACGGGTCCCGGTCGGGGACTTCGTAGCCGCAGAAGAGGCAGCGGTTGAACTGCCGGCAGATCAGGCTCTTGCACTGGGGGCATTGGAGCGCCGGCTTGGTCACTTTGCCGTCCACGCGTCCATCCACGCCGTCGATTTCGGTGATCCGCTTCAGCAAATCCTCCGGGGTGACGCCCAGACGTTGCTGCATGATCGACCACATGGCGCGGCAGATGAGCGAGAGCTTGCTGATGCGCGCGTCGAGCGGGATCGTCATGTGGGTGGTGATGTCGCGTTCCACCTGCGCGGCGGGGATGACGCCGTCTTGGGTACGGACCTCCTGGGCGGAATCGAGTTCCTTTTGA
>CAZAAF010000536.1:0-3527 GCA_964482575.1 uncultured Verrucomicrobiota bacterium
TCGTAAGCACCCTTCGGACCGTGATAGAGATTCGGATAATCGTAGAAGGGCCGGCGCGACTCGGCTTCCCGCAGGGTTTCAAAGCGCGACCCCAGCCGGTCGGCCAAACGTTCCGCCATCACCTCGGCGGACCGGCGGGGCGCTTCCTCGATCTGCGCCGCCTCCGTCTCCACTTCGTGAACGCCGGACGTGTACCAGGCCACGCTGGGCACCGCCAGGGCGATGGCCGTCAGCACAAACGCAAGCGCCGTTTTGTTCAACCGGATCTTCATCCCCTGCCCCATGCGTAGCCCACGCCTTTGACCGAAACAACAATCCTGGGATTCGCCGGGTCGCGTTCGATCTTCTGACGGAGATTGGCCACGGTCATGTCCACTGTGCGCGTTTCCATGTCCGCCTGCGCCCCCCAGACCTGTTCCAACAGTTCCGCGCGAGGGACGGCGCGGGCACGATACCGATGAAGCCATCGCAACAACCCCACCTCGCGAGGCGTCAGCGCAATGACCAGCCTGCCGCGCCGGGCCTCGCAACGGCCGAAGTCAAAATGGCACTCGTCAGCCTCGGCCACTTCCGGGTCGGCAGGTCCGGCCTTGGCGCGGCGTCCCAGCGCCTCGATGCGCGCCAGCAGTTCCCTTGCGCCGAAAGGCTTGGTGACGTAGTCGTCTGCGCCCGTGCGCAGGCCGCGCACCTTATCCTCCTCCGAACCGCGCGCTGTCAGCATCAGGATCGGCAGCCCCGGCCGCGCCTTGCGCAATCGCTGGCACACCTCGATGCCGTCGAGCTTCGGCAGCATGAGATCGAGCAGCACCAGATCGAAACTGCTTTCCAATCCCCATTGCACCGCGCTCAGACCGTCGGATACGGTCTCCACCTTGTGGCCCGCACCCGACAGCAAGTCCACCAATCCATCGCGCAAGACAGGCTCGTCCTCGACGACCAGAATCTTCATGCGCCTCAAGTTATGGGACGGCGCGCCAGCGAGGGCAAGTAAAAGGTGTGTAAAACGCGCCCAGACCATCAACCGCCGGTTCAGCAGGCGGCGATGACTTCGATCTCCACCAAAGCCCCCTTGGGCAACGCGGCCACCTGGACCGTGGATCGGGCGGGCGGGTTCGTTGGAAAACTCTTCGCATAGACCTCGTTCATCGCAACGAACTCGGCGAGATTGGTCATGAACACCGTCGTCTTCACCACGCGATCAAATCCCATACCCTGCGAGGCGAGCACGGCTTTGATGTTCTCCAAGACTCGCGCCGTTTGCTCGCGAATGCCGCCGGCCACCAACTGGCCGGTGGCGGGATCGAGCGGAATCTGACCGGCGCAAAACAGGAAGTCTCCGGCGCGGACGGCCTGCGAGTAAGGACCGACGGCTTTCGGCGCCTGGTCCGTGGCAACAATCTGAGTCTTCATGCACGCCCTTCTAGCAAGTCCACCGGCTCGGGACAAGCGCAACCCGCCGGGGAACCCATCCCCGCCACCCGACTGTGCGGGCAGCGAAAAGTGGACAATGGAAGTCCCCGGGATTAGTCTCCGGGCGACATGAAATGTCTTTATCTCGACTGCGTCGGCGGCATCAGCGGCGACATGTTCCTGGGCGCGTTGATTGATCTCGGCCTCGATCTTGGGACGCTCCGCAAGGAACTGGCGAAGCTGAAACTCGACGAGTTTGAAGTGACCGCCCGGCCCGGCCAGCGACGGGGCATCACCGGAACCAAGTTCGATGTCCACCTCCACGAGCACGACCACCACCATCATCATCACGGCCACGAGCACGAGCATCATCACGGGCGGTCCTTCCAGGACATCCAACGGCTGATCAAAGCCTCCACCCTCGATGCGGAAGTGAAACGTCGGGCCATCGGCGCGTTTCGCCGGCTGGCGGTCGCCGAGGGCAAGGTCCATGGCGTGGCGCCCGGGAAGGTGCATTTTCACGAGGTGGGCGCGGTGGACAGCATCGTCGATTTTGTGGGTGCCTGCATTGGCCTGCGCATGCTGGGCGTTGAGCGCGTCATCGCCTCGGCGCCGCTGCGAACCGGATTCGGTTTTGTGGATTGTGCCCACGGCCGCTTTCCCGTGCCGGGACCGGCGACCCTGGAACTCCTCCAGGGCGTGCCCCTGTACGCCGGGGATGAGGAGGCGGAATTGATCACGCCGACCGGCGCCGCGCTGCTGCGGGAGTTCGCCACCGGATTCGGCCCGATGCCACCGATGACGGTGCATGCAACCGGGTACGGCCTCGGCTCGCGCGACCTGCCCAAATCACCAAACGTGCTGCGTGCGCTCCTCGGCGATACCGGGAAGGATGACGCGCGCGAGTCCGACTGTGTGGCCGTGCTCGAAACCAACCTCGACGACGTCAACCCGCAGGTGCTGGGGGATGTGATGGACAAGGCGCTGGCCGCCGGAGCGCTGGACGTATTTCACACGCCCATCCAGATGAAGAAGAACCGGCCGGGCGTGATGCTGAGCGTGTTGTGTGCACCCGGCGACGCGGACCGGCTCTCCCGCCTGCTGCTGGAGAACACCACGGCCTTCGGCGTCCGTCGCACCGAGGCGCAACGGCTCAAGCTCGACCGGGAAATGACCACTGTCAAAACCGCGTTTGGCAAGGTGGAGGTGAAACTCGGACGGCTCGGCGGCCGGATTGTCTCGGCGTCCCCTGAATTCGAGTCGTGCAAGCGAGCCGCGACCCAAGCCCGGACACCGGTGCGCCGTGTGTTGACTGCGGCGCTGGCGGAAGCGGAGAAACTCTATGATTGACCAGGTGTTGCTCGATATTCTCGTCTGCCCCAAGTGCAAGACGCGGGTAAAGCTGGAAGGCGACCGGCTGGTCTGCCAGAACGCGGCGTGCGGTTTGCGCTACCCGATCCGCGACGACATCCCGATCATGCTGATTGACGAGGCCGAGAAACCCGGCGAGTCGCGCAAACCCCAGGCCTGATCACTTCGTCGGCGCCGGCGTCTCCCAGAGCGTGTAGCTTCGCGTGCGTGCGAGTTCAACCCATGGCACCGGCGCAGCCTTCAAAAACTCGTCGCGTTTCTCGGCCGGAATGACACAGAACACCCGGCGTCCCTGTCGCACCCAGTCCAAAACCGGGTCCATGTTTCGGAGCAAACGGTCCGCCGGCGGATGCTGCATCCCCTCCGGCGATTCCCCGAGCCGCGGTTTCGAGACCAACCGGCGCGCATAGAAACAAATGCCGTGACCGCGGTCATTGGTCATAGCGAAGGCCACCCTGTCATCCGGTCGGGCCCGCTCGCGCAACAGGGTTCCGATCGTCCGGAAACTGTAGTTCGTTTCCATCCGGTCTTCAAAACCCGCCAGCGCGCTCATCGCCGTAATCAGGAAGACCGGCAGCGCCACAATCCCGACGCCCAGGAGACGCAGGGCCGAACGCCTGGCCCCAAGCACCGCTGCCGCCATCACCATCGAGGCCGCGACACCGACCAGATGCCAGACCCACTCGAAATCCGGTCGCGCCGGGCCGAGCTTGCGATAAAGCCAGTACCACAGGCAGACCGGCACC
>CAZAAF010000537.1:0-3504 GCA_964482575.1 uncultured Verrucomicrobiota bacterium
CATGTCGAACGGATGCGCCTCGTCCGCCGTCCAGCGCACCTCCACCGCCCCGCCGTCCACCCGTTTCGCCTCGCTCGCCCAGTCCCATCCCGCCTTGCCATAGCGCGCGTGATCGTCGAGCAGCCGGTAATGTGAAAACAACCCGAGCGATTTCGTCAGCGCCGCCCCGCTCGCGCAATCGAACGCCGGGAGCAATCCCTTCGACTGCCCGCCGCCGCGCAACGTGCCGCGCAACGCGCCGGTGTCGAACGTGAATTCCTTCCCCGCCGGAACGAACGCGAGCCTGTCATCCGCCGCCAGCACGTTCATCACCGCGCCTGACGCCGTGGCCGCAAGCGCGCCACCGATGAATTGCCTGCGGGAACAGCCATTTCGTTTCTTCATATCATCCTCCGTCTTCGACTGCGCATCCGTGCGAGCGCAAAGGCTACGCCGTTGGCCCGCAGCGTCAATAGGGAAGAATGCGCCAGGCTTCTCGCTCTTCAAGCGCGATCACTTGGTTTTATTCCCGCCTGTAACAACAACAACGCGCGCCTCATGTCCCACATGCCGCCCAAGACACAGGGGAAACCGCAACTGAAAGTTAGTACCCAACCAAGGCGGCCAATATGGTGTCCCCTCAGCAATAAAACAAAAGTGTCCAGAGCCATTCCAAAAACAGGAACGCACAGCAGCGATACCACCGAACACAGGACAAATGCATGTCGCCAAGTAAGCGAGCCTTTGGCGAAGTGTCTGATTGAACGAAAACAGATTACGGGCCACACCATGAACAGCATAGTGCTGACGGCGAGGAAGGCGATGCAGACGATACCACTGTGCGTGAGCCATGCTAGCGAGCATAATGCGCCAAGTGCCAATGCAGCCAGTATCGGCATTATGGCTGCAATAGCGGACCAAACAAACACATGGCGCTCATATCCAAACATGACAAATTCCAATGTTCCGATTTCGTGTCTTTAGTTCCGTGTGGCTATTTTTACGTTCGATCCCTGCGTGTCCAGACATTTCAAACGACCAGTCGCCGCACAAACCCACAGAATTCGCAGAGCCACAGCATTCCTCCACACCTTCCGCGCCTGTGCGTTAATCCCCTCTGCTCCACGCTTCACGCTTTACGCATTACGTTTCACGCTCTACTTCTTCAGCCCCTTCAGCACGCCGCGCATCCACGCGACACTGGCCCGGGTGTTCTCGGAGGGAAAAGAGAAAGGACGTGTCAACGTAGAAGCTCATCGCTCTTCGCGCGCTTCAATCACGAGGTTGGGCAGCACCTTGCCGCCCAGAATATGCCGCCGCCGCTCCGCGTAGTTCGGCAACCGCACAGGCACACTGTTCACGGCTGGCGAATGCAACAGCCGCTCCAACTCCGCCCGCTCCTCTGGCGTCAGCGATTCAATCGCGGTCTTGATTTCCTGCACCGTGCTCATGGCGTTAGAATCTAGCTGGCGGCCAGCCGGCAAACAAGCGTGTTGTGCGGCATGGATCATTCCGATTTCGGCCTCATCGCGCCCCCCCCGCTCATGGGATGATGTGTGACGGCATTCCACACCGGTATCCGCACCAGCCGGTGGAACGTCCCCTTGTCATGTTCGCCCATGTCCTTCATCTTCGCCAAGTCACCGAGCGGCGGCATTCGGCAGGCTCGCGACCATGTTCCTCCGCCCGCTCGTAGCGCGGCCTTGCACAAGCTCTTCTCGTCCGCTGCGGACCAATGGTCGGCGATGCCACCGCCCTCGTCATCACATCCACTTGAAACATCGTTGCATTTTCGGCGGCGAAAAGAATAAATGGGAACTGCGCCGTCTGAACAACACCATGCACCCAAATCCCTCTCACCCACTTCTTCCCCGTCTTTGCCTCTGCGCAGCCATCCTGTTCACCGCGGCGTCCTTCGCCCACGCCCAATACGCGCCGGAATTGTTGCCGGCGGAGGCGCCGGCCACCGACACGGAACGGTTGATGGATTTCGTGCTGGGGCTGCGGTACGAGGCGCTGCCCGCGCCGGTCGTGGAACAAACCAAGGCGCTCATCGCCGATTCCATCTCCACGATGGCGCTGGGCGCGGCGGAACCGCAGGGCAAGCTCATTCGCGACCATGTGCACGCGCTGGAACTCGGCGCCAGCAACGGGCCGAGCACGGTCTTCGGCGCGGATTTCAAAACCCACCCCGCCTTCGCGGCGTTTGCCAACGGCTGCCAGGCGCAGATTCATGACGTGAACGACGGCGCGGCGGGGGCCGAGGTCCTCGACATCTGCGCGCATCCGGGCCGGCTGATCGTGCCCGTGGCGCTGGCGTGCGGCGAAGCGTGGCGTTGCACGGGCCGCGACGTGATCACCGCGACGGTGGCGGGCTACGAGTTCTCCCGGCGCACGCAGAAGCTCTCGACGCAGGTCCGCGATCTCTACGTGGACACCATCGTGGCCGGCAAGCTGGCGGGATTGAACGCGCGCCAGTTGTCCGAGGCCCTGGTGTTGTCCGCCTACAACGCACCCGGCCGCCACGGACACACCCGGCCCGAGGCCGACGAATACTGGCTCACCTGCGGCAACATCTGCCGTTCGTCCGTCGAAGGCGTGCTGCTCGTCAAGGCAGGCGCGCGCAGTTTCGATCTGCGGCGGGTGAAGACGCCCCCCTGGACAACGGACATGACCGGTCTGGGGACACAGTGGGCGGTGATGAACACCTACACAAAGCCGTATCCCGTCTGCCGCAACATCCATGCCGCCGTGGATCTCGTGTTGTCCCTCGCGCGCGAACACCACCTGCGGCCGGCAGACATCGCCAGCATCCGAATCGCCCGCGCCAAGGGGTTGTATGTGGGCTTCGAGCACATCCAGCCCGGTGCCACCCGCACGCGGGCGCAGTTCGACATCCATCACTGCGTGGCCTGCGCGATCATCACGGGCACGTTCGACGAACGCCACACCAGCCGGGAGTGGATCGACAATCCCGAAGTCCGCGCGCTGGCGGCCAAGGTCACCCTCACCAAGATATCCCCCGCCGCCAAACCGGCCAAACCGGAAGACTTCAATATCACAGAGGTGGTCATCACCACCACGGACGGCCGCACCCTCCGCTCTGAAACGAAGGCCGCCTGGGGCGACCCCGACAAGCCGTTCTCGGACGGGGACCGCCGGGGCTTCTTCACCCATCGGGTGGGCCGTGTGCTGTCCGCCGACCAGACCGCGAAGCTGTACGAGGCCGTTCTTCATCTTGAGGACACCGATGCACTCGCCACCATATCGCGCCTGATGACCGCGCCGGCCAGGCCGTAAGGCGCGGTGTCAAGACGCGCCGGGACTGGCGGGCGCGTCCCCAAGGCTCCGCCTCCTGACGTCGGCGGCTACGGGCGCTCTGGCGCGCTGCGCGAGTTACCAATTACCAGTTACGAATCACCAATCACCCGTTACTAATTACGCATTACGTTTCACATTTCACTTCTTCAGCCCCTTCAGCACGCCGCGCATCCACGCGACGCTGGCCTTGGTGTTCTCGTCTGA
>CAZAAF010000538.1:0-3497 GCA_964482575.1 uncultured Verrucomicrobiota bacterium
GCAGGGGTCGGTTCCCATCTTCGAGGAGCACACGTTCACGTTCGGTTTCTGTTTTCGTTACGACGACATGAAACAGAATACCTACGCGCTGCCGTATTATCGAAACACCAGTGTCACTTCGAGCCAGACCGATCTCTCGCAGGGCGAGTCGAGTTCGCAGGCGATCTATTTCCAGGATGAATGGAAGGCGTGGGACAACCTGACCTTTTACGCCGGAGGACGGTTGGAGCACTGGTCCGCGTTCAATGGACAATCGGGCCCCATGGCCAACATCCAGTCCTTCCCGGAACCGGACAGCGTGGCGTTCACGCCCAAATTCTCATCGGTGTGGCACGCGTTGGACGACACGTATGTCCGGGGGTCCATCGGCGAGGCGTTTCGCGCCCCCACGCTGTACGAGATGTATCGCACGTATGTGTCCGGCACCACGACCTATTATTCCAACCCCAATCTGAACCCCGAAACCTTGTGGAACTTCGAGTGTGGCGTGGACCAGTATTTCCTCGACCGGCACGTCAAGGCGGGCATCACGTATTTCCATTCGATCCTGGATGATTACATCAGTTCCTACTCCGTGGGAACGAGCACCTACCGGGACAATGTCTCCAGCGCCCAGTTGGACGGCGTCGAGGCGGAACTCTCCTACCAACCGTGGAACTGGGTCAAGTTGTGGGGCAACTACACCTTCACCGCTTCGGAAGTGCTGGAGTATAACCGGGCCCCTGCGGCCGTGGGCAAGCAGCTCCCTTATATGCCGCAAGACACGATCAATGTTGGCACCGACGTCACGTACAAGTGGGTCCAGTGGGGCATCGCAGGGCACTATCTGGGGCGCATCTATACCACCCTGGATAACACTGATTCGGTTGACAATGTGTCGGGCGCTTATACACGATGCATGATGTGGGACACGCATGTGACCATCAAGCCGTTGAAGCATGTGAGCGTCTCGCTGGTTGTGGAGAATCTGTTCGACCAGAGCTATTTCACCTCCACCTACACCGGACGGGGGCGCACGTATCTCGCCGAAGTGACCTTGAAGTGGTGAACGGATGAACCGGAGGCTTGTTGCAACGGTTGCGCTTGGCGCGGGTGTGCTGCTGATTCTTGCAGGGGGTGGTCTGTATCGGCATGCGTCCGTAAATCACTCGCGGGCTTCCTCCCGGCAGGTCAAAGACCAGACGGCGCGCCTCGTGTCTATCCCCGAACGTCCTCAGCACATCGTGAGCTTGTGCAGCACGGCGACGGACTCCCTTATACGCCTTGGCGAAGCCGGCCGGCTTTGTGCGGTGGATGAGTTCAATCGCAACATTCCCGGTCTGGGAGCGGTCCCGTGCATCAGCAAGGGCAGCGCCCTTTCGCGCGAGCAGGTTCTGGCTCTTCATGCGGATATGGCCTTCGTCTGGTGGTTTCAGGATGACGCGGCCCATTTGCTGGAGGAGATGTCTGTGCCCGTGGTCCGCCTTCGCACGGGGCGTGCAACGGAGTTGTCAGAGTCCATCTCTCTGGTCGGCCAGTGTGTGAACCGCGAGGCAGACTCCGCACGGTTGGCGTTGTCATTGAAGGACTGGATTGCCGGGAATGCGCCAACGTCCGGCGGCCATCGTCCGCGTGTCTATATCGAGCTGTACGGTCCGCTCAAGACCATTGGGAAGGATTCCTACACAAACGATGTCCTGGAGATGGCGGGAGCCGAGAACATCGCCGCCGGCCAATCGGGCCGTGTGCTGTTCTCCGTGGAAGGGCTGACGCAGGCCGACCCGGATGTTGTCCTGGTGGTGGGCGACGCTTCCGCGCTGGAAGCCGCGATCCAGCGCCCGGAAATGGCGCGGCTTCGTGCGGTGCGCGGACAACGGGCATTCGCTGTACCGCATGCGTGGCTGATCCCCGGGGCGGGATTTCCTGTGGCAGTTGTGAGGATTCGTGCTATTCTTCACACCGACGCATCGAAAGAGTAAGTCATGCCATTTTACAAGATTACACATCATGCCGTGCGCCGGTTTGCGACGTTGCACAATTTCGGCTGCACGTTCCGCTGTCCGGTGTGCAGCTACAAGCTCCGCAGCGGCGCGGAGGGCATCCCCGGTCAGTCGTTCCCGCGGCCTGACAGGTTCCTGACCGTCGAGGAAATGAAGAACGCGTTGCGCCAGGTCCAAATCGACCAGCTTTTCGTCATGGGCGGTGAGCCGACGCTCGCCCGTGAGTTGCCGGAGATGCTGGCCTTTGCCAGGCGCGAATTGGGGGTGAGAACGTTCCTCGGTCACACGAATGGGTCGAAATTGCCGATGCCCGATCTCGACGGGGCCAACGTCGGTCTCAAGGCCTGGGATGACGATCTGCATCGCGCCTACACGGGCCGGGACAAGGCGGCCATTTTTAATAATTTTGCCGCCGCCTTTCGGCAGGGGCTCCAGATGAAAGCCAATGTGGTGTTCATTCCCGGCTATGTGGACCTCGATCAGGTGGAAGCGGTGGCCGCATGGTTGGGCGGGTTGAGTCGTGACATTCCGTTTCACATCATGGGCTACATTCCCGTGCCCGGACAACCCTACGCGCGGCCGACCGTGGAACAAATGCAGCAGGCGGAAGCCGTTTGCCGCAAGCATCTGGCGAAGGTGGATTCATCCCATCTCGACTCGACGCAGGCCACGGACCTTGCTTCGCGGGACAACCGGTTCGCTGTTACGCGGATTGCCTGAATGAACACGGCCGCACGTGTGCGAACCATTCACGCCTTGCTCGCGATCGGTGTTGTCCTGAGTCTGGCGCTTGCGCTCATGTTTGGGAGCGTCTCCATCCCGTTGGGGGAGTTGTTGCGTTGTTTTCACAATCTCCTTGGCGGCGGTGCAACGGATGACACGACCAGCCGCATTTTATGGACCGCCCGTCTGCCTCGCGTCGTGCTCGGCGCTTCCGTGGGCGTGGTGCTCGCGCTGGCGGGGCTTGCCTCCCAGACCCTGTTTCGCAATCCGCTCGCCACCCCCTCCATCATGGGCGTGTCGAGCGGTTCGGCATTCGGCGCAGTCCTCGGAATGCTCCTCGCGGGAAGTTCGCGGTGTTTTTCCTTCTCACTGGTTCCTGTGTTCAGTCTTATCGGGGGGGCGATGGTCGCCGTCGCCGTGTTTGGATGGGGACGGCGGGGCCGTTTCTTCGGACAATCGGTGCTGTTGGCGGGCATTGCCATCAGCGCCTTGTGTTCGTCGCTGACGACGGGGGCGTTGTATGTCGCCGGTGAGAAACTTCAGGCGATAGTCTTTTGGTTGATGGGGGGATTGTGGCAGGCATCCTGGCTCGGCGCGCTGGTCATGCTGGCTGTGGCGGTGGTCGGCTTGGTGGGGTTGGTTTTGCTGGCACCCTCGATGAATCTGGCCTTGCTGGGTGAAACTCACGCCCACGACCTTGGCCTCAATCTGCCCCGGTTGCAGCGTCTGCTTTTGACGCTCATTGCCTTGATGGTTGCGCTGGCGGTTAGTTTCACGGGCACCATTGGATTCATC
>CAZAAF010000539.1:0-3491 GCA_964482575.1 uncultured Verrucomicrobiota bacterium
CAAGCCGGAAGGGATGGGAGTTGATCTCGATGATGACGCAGTACATAGCAGCGGCCTCGATCACGGCACGCATGTCCACCGCGTACGCCTCGCGCGTGAGCAACAGCCGTCCGGTCGGGTGCGCCAGCATCGTCACCAGCGGGTTGGCCAGTGCCTTCACGATGCGCGCGGTCATCTTTTTCTCGTCCATCGCGAACCCGCGGTGCACCGCCCCGACGACGTAGTCGAACTGCGCCAGGATCGCGTCGTCGAAATCCAGCGAGCCGTCCTCGAGGATGTCCGCCTCGATGCCGGCGAACACGCGGAAGCCGTGTTTCCTGAACTTCCCGTCCACCTGCCGGATTTCGGCGATGTAGTCGGGGATCTGCTCCTCCTTGAGGCCGTGGGCCTGGAACTCGCTCTTGCTGTGGTCGGCGGTGCCGAAGTAATCCAGCCCCAGTTCCGACGCCGCCTCGGCCATCCCCTCCACCGACTCGCGCCCGTCGGTCCAGGTCGTGTGATTGTGCAGCGCGCCGCGGAGGTTCTCCTTCTCGATCAACTCCGGCAGCTCGCCCGCCTCCGCCGCCGCGATCTCGCCGGTATCCTCGCGCAACTCCGGCGGGATGTAATCGAGGTCGAGCGCCTTGTAGAGTTCCTCCTCGGTGCGGCATTTGACGACACTGCCGCTGTCGCGCGCGCCGGCGGTTTCCTTCTCCTTGCCGGCCTTGCTGAACCCGTATTCGTTGAGCGACAGCCCCTGCTGGAGCGCCCGGCCGCGCAACGCCACGTTGTGCTCCTTTGACCCGGTGAAATAATTCAGCGCGAACGGGAACTGGGCGTCGGTCACCACGCGGAAGTCCGCCTGGATGCCGCCCTCGAGCGCGACGGACGATTTCGTGTCGCCCTTCGCGTTCACCGCGATGACGCCGGGCAGGCTCACGAACATCTCCATCAGCGCGGGCGCGTCCTTCTCCTTCGCGCTCACCAGGAAATCGAGGTCACCGATCGTCTCGCGATGACGTCGCAGGCTGCCGGCCGCCTCGCAGCGGATGGTGGCCGGATGCGCCCGCAAGGCCTCGAGGATCGGCTGCGCCGCGGTATACGCCTTGTGATAATGATGGCGCTTGGAAAACCGCCGCAGTTGCTCGATGCCTTGGAGGATTTTCTCCTGCGACTTCTCACCGAACCCCTCCAGTGCAGCCACGCGCCCATCCTTGCAGGCCGCCTCCAGTTTCTCCACCGAATCCACCTTCAGCTTCTTATAAACCACCTGCGCCCGCTTCGGCCCGAAGCCGGGGATGGCGATCATTTCCATCAGGCCGCTCGGCAGCGACGCCTTGAGTTCCTCGTAGTAGCCAAGGCGGTCGGTCGTCCACAGCTCCGTGATCTTCTCCGTCAACGCCTCGCCGATGCCCTTGAGCTCGCCGAGCTTGCCGGTCTCGACCAACGAGCCGAGATCCTGCTGCAGGCCATCGATCAACCGCGCCGCGTTGTGGTAGGCACGGCACTTGAACGGGTTCTCGCCCTTCAACTCGAGCAGCGTCCCGATCTCACCGAGAATTTCAGCCACCTTCGCCTTGTCCATGGACAAGAGAGTAGCCCTTCGGCCCGGCAGTTTCAACGCAGGGAAAGCCGGCAGGAGGGAGGGAAAACTGGAATCATGGAGTGTTGGAGCGGGGAATCGCTCCCATTTGCGGGCTAATTTTTTGGCAAAATCATCCGGGGCAAAATCATGCCACAGAGCCCATCCCCACATCCTGTTCACCCTGTCCGCTTCCCACATCCGACGTCACGGCTTGCCGATGCAGTAGAGATTGCCCAGCGTTCTAATGAAGATCTGTCCGCGGCTGACGGCGGGGGAGGCGTAGCAGGATTCCTTCTCCTCGCCCAAGGGGTTCACGGACACGGGCTCGAACTTCGGGCCGGCCTTGATGACGTGGGTGTTGCTGTCGTCGTCGAGGAAGTACAGGAGGTTGCCGACGCGGACCGGGGACGGCCAGTGATGGCGGCCGAGTTTTTCCGTCCACTTGATTTCACCGGTTTTGGCTTCGAGGCAGCTCGCATAGCCCATGTCGGAGACGATGAAGAAGTACGGGCCGCAGACGATGGGCGACGGCACGTAGGAGACGACTTTCGCATCCAGCTTGTGGTGCCAGGCGATATGGGTCTGGGTGATGTTGCCGGTGCCGTCGGGCCGGATGCCGACGAAGTGGCGCTCGGGGAAGCCGCCGCTGATAAAGAAGATGCCTTCCGCAAAGACGGGGCTGGCGACGAACTGCTCGGTGGGGCCGTCCATCAGCCAGTATTGCTTGCCGGTGGCGGGGTCGTAGCTGGCGACGCACTTGCTGCCGCTGAGGACCATCTGGGTCTTGCCGGCGGCCTCGACGATGAGCGGGGTGCAGTAGGAACGCGTGCGTTTGGGGCGGTCGGTGCGCCATTTCTCGACGCCAGTGTTCCGGTCGTACGCAACGATGTAGGCGACGTCGTCCTGGTCGCAGTTGAGGATGACGAGGTCCTTGTAGAGGATGGGCGTGCTGCAGAAACCGTGCTTGGAGGCGAAGGTGCCGGGGGATTTGCGCCAGATCTCTTTGCCGTCCACATCGTAGCAGGCGAGGATGATGTCGGGCGTCTTGAGGAAGGCGACCCAGACGTACCGGCCGTCGGTGGCGACGGTGCCGCTGGCGTGGCTGTTGAGCTTGTTCATCTTCTCCGCGGGCGAGACGAGGACGGTCTTGTCCCAGAGCGTCTTGCCGGTGCGGCGGTCGAGGCACAGGAGGTCGCGCTTGTTGCCGTCGGGGACGTAGGTGGTGAGGAACACGCGGTCGCCCCAGATGACGGGGGAGGAATGTCCCCAGCCCGGGATGGCGACCTTCCATGCGATGTTCTTGCAGCCGTTGGTGCCGCAGCTCCACTGGGTGGGCGCGGCGGGCTCGTCGGAGACACCGTCGCCGAGCGGTCCGCGCCAGCCCGGCCAGTCGGAAGCCAGGGCGGTGGTGGCCCAGAGGGTTGCCGCGATCCCGAGAGAGGTCAGTCTACAGAGCATGGCCGGTGAGTGTAGCGGGAACGGGCGAAAAGTGGATGAAAAAAAGTGGCAGACGCAGGGAGTGCCGTGGTCATGTCCCCGGGAGGACTTCGTAGGCGGCGGCGTTGCGCAGCTCGGGATGACGCCAGTCGCGGACCCAGCGGCGGACGTGTTCGAAGAAGAGGTAAATCACGGGCGTGGTGAAGAGCGTCAGGGCCTGCGAGACGATCAGGCCGCCGACGACGGCGATGCCGAGGGGGCGGCGCAACTCGGAACCGGTGCCCATCCCCATCGCCAGCGGCAGCGCGCCGAGCAGCGCGGCGCAGTTCGTCATCAGGATGGGCCGCAGCCGGACGGGCCCGGCCTTCTCCATGGCCTCGGCCGGCGAAGCGCCCTGCGCCCGGAAGGCATTGGCATAATCCACCAGGATGATGGAGTTTTTCTTGACGATCCCCATCAGCATGAAAAGCCCGATAAAGGCATAGAGCGA
>CAZAAF010000540.1:0-3437 GCA_964482575.1 uncultured Verrucomicrobiota bacterium
TCACGGGCGCGGCTGAACGTCAGGGTGAATTGACCGCAACCGGGGCAAAAATACTGTCCGTCGGTCAGGGATCGGTCCTTCCATTCGGCCACCCGCGTGGCCCCCCCGGCTGGAACCAGTCCGGGCTGGTCGTAGGGCACAACATCCGTGCTCCGACACTTGGGGCAGGCCGGAGGATCCTCCCCGAGGTTCACGGTGACGAGGCCGTTGCACGCCCGGCACAGCGCCGGGAAATGAAATAGCGTCTCGCAGTTCCTGGAGCCGCTTCCAATGGAGGACGTTGCCGTGAATCCGCATTCGCATGACGCTGCGATATCGCCACTCATGTTGGGTCGCTTGTCTGTTGGTATCCCGACTCCGGCTCAAACGCTTCCGCGAACCTCCGGCTTGAATTCATTGGAGGGTATTCGTTCGAAGGAGAAAAGTCAGGTGGGAATTTGGACTCCCGGCGAAGTTCCTGTTGACGGGTAACTGGGAGGCGGCGATGCGGTGCGACCTGGGGACGGTCTTTCCACGGGCCTTTCCCCCAAGCGATGCTAGGAGTCAGCTTTTGTTCCTGGCCGGGATGGCAGCGAGAAATAGAACGTGGCACCTTCGCCGACCCGGCCTTCCGCCCACATGCGTCCCCGATGGCGGCTGACGATGCGCTTGGCCATGGCCAGTCCCACCCCTGTCCCTTCAAACTCGTCCGGCGAATGCAATCGGTGAAAGACCCCAAATAGCTGGTTCACGTGGTCCATGCTGAATCCAACGCCGTTGTCTTTCACGAAATAGACGTTTTGCCCTTCTTGTTGGTAGCCGCCGATTTCGAGGACTGACGGGTTGCGGTATTTCGTGAATTTGATGGCGTTGGACAGCAGGTGGGCCCACACCGCGTGTATCATCGCCGGGTCGCCCCAGGCGGCGGGCAGAGGATCGCATTTCATGTGCAGCGTGCGTTGTGACACGCCGGCGACCATGGCACCGAAAACGTCCTTGGCCAGGGCCGTCATGTCGATGTTGGCGCATTCCATTTCCTGATGGCCCAGATGTGCATGTTCCAGCAAGCCGTCGATCAGCTCTCCCATCCGCACGGCTTCATTCGACACGACGGTCAGCAGGCGCCGTCCTTCGGGGGTGATCTGGCTGGCGTGATCCTGCTGCAAGATGGTGCTGAAACCATGAATGGCCCGGGCGGGCGCGCGCAAGTCGTGCGCCACGCTGTAGGCGAACGCCTCCAGTTCCTTGTTGGAGGTTCGGAGTTCCGCGGTGCGCTCCGCCACGCGCTGTTCCAGGACCGCGTTGAGCTGGCGGATTTTCTCCTCCGCGCGCTTGCGTTCCGTCAGATCCACAAAACTGGAAACAATGCAGGGTTCGCCGTGAATTATCAGGATTTCCGCCGACCACAGGCCGGGCACCAGGTCGCCGTTCTTTTTCCGGAAGGAGAACTCCCGGTTCCGGAGGGATTTGTACTTGAGCAGTTCGTTGAGGAAGGCGGTCCGGTCGGTTTCCTGGGGCCAGATCTGCGAACGGATGGTGGTGGTTCCAATGATCTCGGCGCGTTGATGGCCGGTGATGTTCAGGAAACCGTCGTTGACCTCGAATATTTTTCCATCCGAGAGCCGGGTGAGAATCACGGCAAAGGCGGAGGAGTGAAATGCCTTGGCGAACTTCTCCTCTTGGAGCTGGAGTTCGCCGCGCAGCCGGTCGGTAACCAACAGGGTGAGCCCGAAGGCCAGCAGCAGGAGCAAGAGCTGGTAGGACACCACAAAGAGGGCTTCCGCCAGCCCGGATTGAAGAAAATCATCGGTCGTCAGGGGACGGAACAGGAGGATCAGGATGCGCACAAGGCTGACAAGTGAAAACCCGGCAAACACCCATCCCACCCCGCGGGTCATGGCGCGCCATTCGGGCCCCACACGCCGCAGCATCAGCCATGCGCATTGGCAGGTGATGATGAACAAGCCGACGGTAATGTTCAGTGTGCGAGCCGTCAGGTTGGGGTGGACGACCAGAAAATAACCGTGGACCACCGGAAAAACCGCCACCAGCATGTAATTGGGCCATCGCCGCCTGGTTTGCCCCACAAATTGCTCCATCCCGATGAGGCCGCAGAGTGCGCCGGTCAGCACCAGGGTGTTGGACAACAGCATGGAGGCCCAGTCCGGCACATGTCCCCGCAACCCGATCAGCAAGGCGCCGGTCAGTTGCAGTCCGTAGTCGGCCAGCAGGCACGCCAGCCCGGCGTACCGGTTGCGGTATTGCCACCACAGGAAGGCCATCACCATCGAACACATCCACGCAGTTGCGAGATGGCCGAACATGATGGTCCGTATATCCAGAAGGTTCATGCTGAAGTCCTGCTTGTCATCTAAGGTGCATGGTTGTTTGCATGAATTCAACTTCCGCCGGGCAAAAAGTTGAGGGATCCTGCATCCGGTGCGGCGGGATGCCGTCGTCTCACCCGTCTCTTGACGGTCGTTGAGGGACGTGGGGCCCATCAAAACCGACTGCCCGCGCGAGCCGGGATACTTGCTCGCGCGGGCAGCGAATCGGAGGATGTAGTTTGCGAACTAGAACCGCTTGAAGTCACCCTCCATGGGAATATCTCCGGCCGTCATCAGGGCGGGCTCGGGAGAAGACTGGCCGGCTCTGACGGTGTGGCCATTCCCGCCATGACCGTTGCCATTGGCAGGAGCCTTGACGGATCCTTCCACTTTCAGGGTCACACCTTTGCGTGAGGCGGCAGAAGAGGCCGCGAGTTTGGTCGCCACCGGTTTGATCGATGCCGCCGTGCCGGTCACTCCCTTGTTTCCATTCACCAACAGCAACAGGTCGCCGACGGCATCGCGCAACATCTCAGCCTGGGCGTTCAGTTCCTCGGCCGCACTGGCGCTCTCCTCGGCGTTGGCGGCGTTGGATTGGGTGACCTTGTCCATCTGGGTCACGGCCGTGTTGACCTGCTCGATGCCCTGGCTCTGCTCGCCCGAGGCCGCCGCCACTTCCGCGGCCAGTTGGTCCACCTGACGCACTTTGGCCACGATTTCCTGCAGACTCGCCGCCACCTTGGCGCTGATTTGCACGCCCTGGGTGGTCTTGGTGACGGCTGTTTCGATCTTGGCGGAGGTTTCCTTGGCGGCTTGGGCGGCGCGTTGGGCGAGGTTGCGCACCTCGTCGGCCACCACGGCAAAGCCCATGCCGGCCTCGCCAGCACGAGCGGCCTCAACGGCGGCGTTGAGCGCCAGGATGTTGGTCTGGAAGGCGATCTCGTCGATGGTCTTGATGATCTTGGCCACCTCGTCGCTGGAGCCCTTGATCTCGTTCATGGCCGCCGCCATGGTTTGCATATCCGCGGCACCGGTTTCGGCGGCGGCACGGGCCTCCTTGGCGAGGTCGTTGACACGCTGGGCATTTTCGGTGTTCTTGCGGGTCATGCTGGACATCTCTTCCAGCGAGGA
>CAZAAF010000541.1:0-3426 GCA_964482575.1 uncultured Verrucomicrobiota bacterium
CGCCGTCGCCTCCGCCCGCTCGGGCCGTTCGGGCCGCTCCGCGCGCTCCGGCGCCCCGCCCTCGCGGAACTCCTGGCCGCCACGCGCGCCGCCGCCACCGCCGCCGCCGAGAAATTGCACCCGCTCGGCCACGATGCTGATTTTACTGCGCTTCTCGCCCTTGTCGTTCTGCCAAGACTCGTACCGCAACCGGCCCTCGATAAGCACCGGCCGCCCCTTGCTCAGGTATTGCGCCGCCGCTTCCGCCTGCTTGCCCCAAACCACAATGTCGAAAAAGTTCGCCTCTTCGCGACGCTCTCCACCTTCGGTGGTATAGACGTGGTTGACCGCCATGCCGAACTTCGTCAGCGCCATACCCTTTGGCGTGTAACTCCGCTCGGGGTCGCGCGTCAGGTTGCCCAGGAGGAAAACTTTATTCAACGACGCCATGGGACTCCTTTCAAGCCGCGGCCGGCTCTTTGGCTTCCGCCTTCTTCTCCGGCTGTTCCAGGAACATGACGCGGAACACCGTCTCGTTCAACGTCAGCTTAGCGCGCAGCGGCGCGATCGCCGATCCGGGCGCGTCGAAGACGAAATTCACATAGTAGCCGCTGGACTGCTTGCGCGTGGCCCGCGCAAAAGTCCGCTTGTCCATTTTCTGGATGGCCTTGACCTTGGCGCCGGCTGCTTCCAGCTCCTTTTTCAACGCCTCGATCAGGTCGGGCGCCGCGTCGTCTTTGCCGCCCGTATTGATCACAAACAATCCTTCGTAATGATTCACTTGCCTGTTCCTTTCACATCCGGCCGCCGGGCCTTTCCCGCCCGCTGTTCAACCGTTAAATTTGTTCATCGCCGCGTCCATGCCGTTCTCAATCGCGCAGACCACGGCGTCCGCTGCCCGCGCGACGGCTTCATCCACCACCGCCTGTTCTTCTTTCGAGAACCGGCTCAGCACAAAATCCACCAATGCGTTCTCCGGCGCACCTTCGCTCCGCCGCACCGGCCGGCCGATGCCAATCCGCACCCGCGGAAACTGCTCGCTGCCGGCCATCGAGACGATGCTCTTCAACCCGTTGTGGCCGCCGCTGCTGCCTTTCAGCCGCAATCGCAGCCGGCCCGCGTCCAAGTCCGCGTCGTCCGTCACCACCAGCATCTGCTCCGGCGCCAACTTGTGCCAGTGCAGCAGGGCCGCACAGGTCCGGCCGCTCAGGTTCATAAACGTCAGCGGCTTGGCCAACACGATCTTCCGGCCCGCCAGACGCACTTCGGCCACCTCGGCGTCGAACTTCGATGCCCGCTGCCAGGCGGCCGCCGCTGCCACCGTCTCCACGACACGGTAACCGACGTTGTGCCGCGTCGCCGCGTACTCGCGCCCCGGGTTGCCAAGTCCAACCACCAAGTGGATGCCGTCCATGGCCTGTCCGGCGCGCGCCGCGCAAGGTTACTTCTTCTTCGCTTCCGGCTTGGCCGCCTTGGCGTCCGGTTTGGCCGCCTTGGCATCGCCTTTGGCCGCATCGGCCTTGGGCTTTTCGCCCTTGGCATCCTCGCCCTCGCCCTCTTCGCCTTCGGCCTTCTTCGCCGTAATAACCTCCGGCTCGGTCGGCGCACCCTCGCCCGCCGCGGGAGCCACTTCCTCTTCCACCTGCGGCGCGACGACGATGAACACCGGCAAATCCTTGCGCTGGAGCGATTCCACACCCGCCGGCAACACCAGGTCGCCGACGTGGATGGACTGGCCGATCTCCAGCTTGGTGACGTCCACGTTGATCCGTTCCGGCAAATCCTTCGGCAGGCAACGCACCTGCAGATAGCGCAGCGCGTATTCGAGCACGCCGCCGTTGTTCTTCACGCCGCTCGGCTCGCCCACGCCGTTCACCGGCACATTGGCGGTGAATTTCTCGTCGCTCTTGAGCTCGTGGAAATCCACGTGCAACACCTTGCCGGACAGATGGTCGTGCTGCACTTCCTGGACCATTGCCAGCCGCTTGTCGGCGGCACTACCGCCCGCAAGGTCCAATTCCACCAGCACGTTTTCGCTGGTCGAACTGTGCAACGCCTTCTCCAAATCCTTGCCGGCGACTTCCACACTCACCGGCTTCGTGTGGGCGCCGTACACGACGCCCGGCACCACGCCGGCCGTGCGCAGTTTCTTGACCTCGCCGCGACGGGTGGTCTTCCGATAATTGGCTTTCAATGCGACTTGCTGCATCTGTGCACTCCCTTACAGTTTCTCCGTATTGTTGATTTCGAAAAGTGAACTCACCGACTCGGCGTTGTGGACGCGCAGGATGCCCTCGCCCAGCAACGGAGCCACATTCAGCGCCGTCACCTTCACCTTCGGCACTTCGCGCGACGGTACCGAGTTGGTCGTGATCAGTTCGTCAATGTCCGACCCCTGCAACCGGGACACGGCCTTGTCGTTGAGGATCGCGTGCGACACACCCGCCAGGATGCGTTTGGCGCCGTGCTTCTTCAGGATGCGCGCCGCCGCCGTCAGCGTTCCCGCCGTCTCCGTCATGTCGTCCACGAGCAGGACGTTCTTGCCCTCGACCTCGCCCACGACGTGCAAGGCTTCGACGTCCTCGCCCGACACGCGCCGCTTGGCCACAATGGCCAGGTCCGCGCGCAACATCTGGGCGTAGGAATACGCCATCTTCATTCCGCCCACGTCCGGCGACACCACCACCAGGTTGGGCAGATTCATGTCCTTCAGATACTTGTACAGCACCGGCGCCGCGTAGAGGTGATCCACCGGCACGTCGAAAAATCCCTGAATCTGTTGCGCATGCAGGTCCATCGTCAGCACGCGGTCCGCCCCCGCGGTCGTCAGCAGGTTGGCGATCAGCTTGGCCGTGATCGGCACCCGAGGCTGGTCCTTGCGGTCCTGCCGGGCGTACCCAAAAAAAGGAATCACCGCCGTGATCCGTGTGGCGCTCGCCCGCCGGGCCGCATCAATCAGGATCAGCAACTCCATCATGTGCTGATTGGTCGGCGGACAGGTGCTCTGGACGATATACACATCCCGGCCACGGATGTTCTCGTTGATCTTGACCATGGTCTCGCCGTCCGGGAACGACGCGACCGTCGCATTGCCCAAGGGGAGACCGCAGTAGTCTGCGATCGCCTGGGCAAGCGGGCGATTGGAATTGCCGCTAAATACCTTCATTTCCGATAAATCGTTCACCGCACGACCTTACAAAAAAAAGAAAGAAGCGCTTCCCGACCTCGCGCTTCGGTTCAACCGTGAGCCACGTCGGCTGCTATTCTGGTCCAGCCAACAGCGCGGCGAAGGATACTGAAAGACTTCACGGAAGCAAGCGGTTTTTTACGGCATTTACACCTCCGTCCGGAGACCTCCCGAACCCCGCCGGTCGCTTCTCCCCACTCCGGACGGCCTCCGGCGGCTTCCCCGAGGCTCCTCAAGCACCCTGACCCAGCCCCCCCCTT
>CAZAAF010000542.1:0-3418 GCA_964482575.1 uncultured Verrucomicrobiota bacterium
TGTAGATGGCGTCCTCGGGAGTGAGCTTCTCGTGCCGCTCGGCCTCGAGGGCGAAGTCGATCATCATGATCGCGTTTTTCTTCACGATGCCCATCAGGAGGATGATGCCAATGAACGACACGACGGAGAAATCATACGCGGTGAGCATGAGGGCGAGCAGCGCGCCAACGCCCGCCGACGGCAACGTGGAGATGATGGTGATGGGATGGACGAGGCTTTCGTAAAGCACGCCGAGCACGATGTAGATCGCGACGAGCGCGGCGACGATCAGGATGAGGAGGTTGGAGAGCATGGCGGCGAAGAGCTTGGCGGTGCCCTGGGGGCTGAAGTTCACGCGCGCGGGCATGTGCAGTTCCTCCTTGGCCTCGCGGATCAGCTCGTCCGCCTGGCCGAGCGACACGCCGGGCGCGAGATTGAACGAGAGGGTGATGGCGGGAAATTGTCCCTGATGACTGACCTGCAGATAGGCGTTGCCAGTCTCCAGCCGGGCGACGGCCGACAAGGGCACCAGCTTGCCGGACTTCGATTTCACGTAAATCTTGTTCAACATGTCCGGCCCCTTCTGGAAATCCGGGGTCGCTTCCAGGACAACGTGATACTGGTTGTACTGTTTGTAGATGGTGGACACCTGGCGCTGGCCGAAGGCGTCGTAGAGGGTGTTGTCAATCATCGCGGGCGAGACGCCCAGGCGCGAGGCCATGTCGCGATCCACAATGACGTTGGCCTGCAAGCCGCCCGTCTGCTGGTCGGTGTCCGCGTCCTTGATCCCGGGGATGGTGCGGAGTTTGGCCAGCATCTGCTCCGCCCAATAGTTCAGCTCGGAGATGTCCGACGACTGCAGGGAATACTGGTATTGACCGGCGCTCATGCGGCCACCGGTGCGGACATCCTGGGGGGATTGGAGGCGCAGCTCGATGCCCGGCACGGCGCCCAGTTTTTTGCGCAGGCGGGCCACGATCTCGTCCGCGGTGACGCGGCGTTCCTCCCACGGCTTCAAGGTGACGAAGATGCGGCCGTTGTTGAGCGTGCCGCTGCCGGAGGTGGCGCCGATGAAGGACCCCAGGGCCTGCACGGCCGGGTCGTCGAGCACAATGCGAGCCATTTTCTGCTGCAGCTCGGCCATGGCGGGAAAGGAGATGTCCTGCGACGCCTTGGTGGAACCGAACAAAATGCCGACGTCCTGTTGGGGGAAAAGCCCCTTGGGCACGATGACGTAGAGCCCGATGGTGGCGGCCACGGTGCAGAGCCAGACCAGGAGGGTGAATCCCTGGTGGCGCAGGACCCATTGCAGCGCGTGCTCGTACGCGGTCAACACGAAGTTGTACCCCGCCTCGCAAACGCGATAGAAGCGCCCCGGCGGCCCGTAGGCGGACTCGGGCCGGAGGAACCGCGCGCACATCATCGGCGTGAGGGTCAGCGAGATGACACCGGAGACCAGGATCGCCACGCTCAACGTCACCGCGAACTCATGCAGCAACCGGCCGACCAGCCCGCTCATGAACAGCAGCGGGATGAACACCGCCACCAGCGACGTGCTCATGGAAATCACCGTGAAGCCGATCTGCCGCGCCCCGGTGAGCGCGGCCGTCATCGTGCGCTCGCCCGCCTCGATGTGCCGGAAGACGTTCTCAATGACCACGATGGCGTCGTCCACCACGAAGCCGACGGAAATGGTCACGGCCATCAGCGACAGGTTGTCGATGCTGTAGCCGAGCAGGTACATGAACGCAAACGTCCCGGTCAGCGCCAGCGGCACGGTGACACTGGCGATGAACGTCGGCCAGAACCGCCGCAGGAACAGGAAGATCACCATCACCACCAGCCCGATGCTGAGCGTGAGGGAGAACTGCACGTCGTTGACGGAGGCGCGAATGGTCTGGGTGCGGTCGCTGACGAGCACGACCTTCACCGACGGCGGCAGCCATTTTTCCGTCTGAGGCAGGATGGCGCGGACGCGCTCGACCGTCTCGATGACGTTGGCGTCGGGCTGTTTGAAGACGATGAGCAGGACGGCGCGCTGCATGCCGGCGGGTTTGGTGCCGACCCATCCGGCCACGCGGGCGTTGATGACGCCCTCGACCACCTTGCCCATCGCGCCGACCTTGATGGGGACGCCGTTCTTCTGGACAAGGACAAGCGGCTGGTAACCTTCCGTCTCCTTAAGCTGGTCGTTGCTGGTGATGGTGTAGGCAACCTCTCCGTCGTCCAAACCGCCCTTGGGCGAGTCGGCGTTGACCTGGCCGAGCATGGTGCGGATGTCCTCGAGACTCAGGCCGGCGGACGCCAACGCCACCGGGTTCATCTGCACGCGCGGGGCGGACTGCATGCCGCCGGCGACGAGGACCTGGCTGACGCCCTGGACCTGGCTGAGCCGCTGCGCGAAGATGTTGTCGGCGCATTCATACACCTTCGACGACGGCAGCTCGTCGCTGACCATGGCCAGAATCATGATCGGCGTGTCGGCGGGGTTCATCTTGCGGTAGGTGGGCGGCCCGGGCAGGTTGATCGGGAGATCGTTCTGGGCGGCGTTGATGGCCGCCATGACGTCGCGCGCCGCGTTGTCCACCTTGCGGCTCAGGTCGAACTGAAGATTGACGGAGCCGCCGTCGAGCGTGCTGACGGAGGTCATTTCCATGACATCGGCGATCTGACCCAGCCGGCGCTCCAACGGCGCCACCAGCGAGGTGGCCACGGTGGCGGGATCGGCGCCCGGCAGCGAGGCGGAGACGGAGATGTTGGGAATATCCACGCGCGGGATGGCCGCGACGGGCAGGAAGCGGTACGCGACGATTCCCAGCACAAACAACCCGATCGCCAACAGCGACGTGCCGGCCGGTCGGCGGATGAATGGCTCCGAAATGTTCACGGCACTTTTGTCGCGGCGTTGGGGTCTTCCTCCGCCGCCAGACCGTGCTCCGCGCGCCAGCGCTTCACCGCCCTGCCCAACCGGTCGAGGTAGAGGTAGATCACCGGCGTGGTGTAGAGCGTGAGGAATTGCGACAGCAGCAGGCCGCCCACGATGGAGATGCCCATCGGCTTGCGCAGCTCCGAACCGGTGCCGGTCTGCAACGCCAGCGGCAGCGCGCCGAACAGCGCCGCGAACGTCGTCATCATGATCGGCCGGAAGCGCAGCAGGCAGGCCTCGTAGATGCACTTCACCGCAGGCACTCCCTCGTAGCGCTCCGCGTCGAGCGCGAAATCAATCATCATGATGGCGTTCTTCTTCACGATGCCGATCAGCAGGATGATGCCGATCAGCGCGATCAGCGACAGGTCCGTGCCGGTCATCAACATCGCCACGAGCGCGCCCACGCCCGCCGACGGCAGCGTGGAGATGATGGTGATGGGATGGATGTAGCTCTCGTAGAGCACGCCGAGCACGATGTAGATGCCGACCACGGCCGCCAGCAGCAGGAAC
>CAZAAF010000543.1:0-3415 GCA_964482575.1 uncultured Verrucomicrobiota bacterium
GCGCCCGCAGGGCTTCCCGCAGTTTCGCGAAGGCCGCTTCGTCCATGATCTTCTGCGCGAGGACGCGCTCCCGGAGGTTGTCCGCGAAGGTCAGCATGATGTGCCGCGCAGGGTCGGCGGGCGCGTGCACGTGGACGATCCCGCGGACGCGGATGTCCGTCAGGCCGGCATTCCGAAGAAAGCGCGGCAGTTTTCGGCCGACGAAAGGGTCCACGACATTCCTGGCGCTTTGGTCCACGAACAACTTCACGAACGTGTCCCACGCCTCCGACGGCGGATCACAAATGTTGGCTGCCCAGTCCACCTCGTGAAACGCCACCGCGCCGCCGGGCCGCACCAGCGCAACGGCTTCCGCCACGATCTCCTCGGGGTTGGGAACGTTCACCAGCACCAGACGGGCCGTGACGAGGTCAAACGACGCGCGGGGCAGGCCGGTGGCCCGGGCATCACCGCAGAGGACCTCGACGTTCCGGAGATTATGTTCGGTGACGAACTGACGGGCGAGGTTGACCGCGTCCTCGTTCCGCTCGATGGCGGTGACGGCTCCCTCGGAGCCGACCCGCTCGGCCAGGAGGTCGATACAACCCCGGGGTCCGCAGCCGATTTCGAGGGCGCGCGAGCCCGGCGTCAGCCCGATGTCGTCGAATAGCCGGGCTGCCTGGGGACCGAGCTGGGCCGCCTGCTGTTGCAATCGCTCCTGTTCCGCACGCCGATACCCGAGGAAGTAGTCTTCGCGTTCAGTCATGGCTTGGCTCCCGATGGTTGTGGCAAAGCGTTACGCTGGCGCTGCGATGTGTCCAGCACATTCCGCAGGGGCGTGTCGCCGGTTTCCTGTAGCCGCCGACGCTGGCCACGTCCGAACGTGGTGAGGAGAACTCCATCAACCCGGCGTTGACGCGTCCGGGCTATGAACGCCCGCTCGCGCGTCGTCGTCGAAGGTGGATCGCGGCCTCCGGACGCGATGGATACGGGTCCGAGAGAGAGCACGCGCTTGGGTTGTGAGAAGTTCGACTCAAGCGTCCTGTTTTCGCTTCTCAACGGCTATCGCGCCCGGAGGTCGCGATCCACCTTTAGGATCGACTGCATTGCGAGGTTCATGGAAAAGCAGCGCGATGGGTCGAATGGAACATGGAATCGTGCAATGACGTGCCCAGGTTCATTCCAGTCGCGTTCCGGCAACCCGCCTCCTCGCCGCGTCACACGTGGCAAACGTCGTTGGCAGCGGAGAAGCCGGGGGAAGACATCCACGTTTTGATTGCGGCGGGACGGCACTGCGATAAGATGCATTCATCATGAAGAGACTGTTCGCCATCACCGGGTTGATGGTCGTCCTTGTCGGTGGGGCCGGTGACGGCTTTGCCCAGGGCGGCACCCTGCAGCAGGCCCTGGCGGCGTTGCCGAACGACGCCGACGTGCAGCTTGTGTTCACCGACGTGCTGGGTGACAAGCGATCCATCCGCAGCGACCTGCAGGTTTCCCAGGACCTGATGTTTCATCTCGTCCTGCACGTGTCTGTCGCGACCCCGGCGAAGAAGAAGACGGCCGTGGCCACCGACAGCCAGCCAACGCCAGCCGCCGGCCAGTCCGATGCCTGGGAACTGGTGATCAACCCGCGCGAGTGGAACGGACGGGAAACACTTGTGGAGGGAAGCCTTGCCGAAAAGAAACTTATCTGGCTGCTGCGCCGGCGGGTGGCGGCCACGACCGACGCCATCGAGAAACAGAACGCAGCCGTATTGGCCGAGGTCCTGATGAATCACAAACAGCCTTATCCCGGCCCCGCCAGCGGCCGATGGGTCCTGCGCAGCGCGACCTTGTCCAAGAAACCCTGAACCGTTTTTTGTTTTTCCAGACCTCTTATGCACGCTGACCTCCTCGCGGATATTGGACGTTGTATCCTCGTTTCCGTCGCGCTGGCCTACGTGGCGAACATGATCCGCCAGCCGCTGCTTCTGGCGTACATTGCCGCGGGCGTCCTGCTGGGCAAGGAAATGGGGTTCGGCTGGCTCGCCGACGTGGGCAGCATCGAGACGATCAGCGAGATCGGCTTGATCCTGCTGCTGTTCATGATCGGCCTCGAGATGGACCTGAAGAAAATCCGCGAGGCGGGCAAGACGGTGACGCTGACGGGCATTGCTCAAATTGTGACCTGCGTCGGGCTGGGCTGGCTGTTTTTCCGCTGGCTCGGCATCGGCGGCGGGCCGTTTGACGCGATCTATCTGGCCGTGTGCACCGCCATGAGCAGCACGCTCATCGTGGTGAAGCTGCTGCACGACAAGTTCGAACTCGATACGGTGCCGGGCCGCATCACGCTCGGCGTGCTGGTGCTGCAGGACGTGGCGGCCATCCTGTTCATCGGCATCCAGCCGAATTTGCAGAACCCGCACATCCTGCCGGTGCTGCTCTCCTTCGCCAAAGGGATCGGGCTGATTGCCGCGGCGTTTGCGGCGACGCGCTACGTGCTGCCGCCGCTGTTCCGCCGGATCGCCAAGGTGCCGGAGCTGGTGCTGGCCGGCTCGCTGGCGTGGTGCTTCCTCGTGGTGGCCGTCGCCGACGCGGCGGGACTCAGCCGTGCAATGGGCGCCCTCATCGGCGGCGTCAGCATCTCGACATTCCCCTACAACCTCGATGTCATCAGCAAGCTGACCAGCCTGCGCGACTTCTTCATCACGCTGTTCTTCGTCTCGCTCGGCGCGGGGATCCCGAAGCCGACGCCCGGACTCCTGCTGGCGGCGGGCGCGTGCGCCGTCTTTGTGGCCGCGTCGCGCTACCTCAGCATGACGCCACTGTTGCTGGCGTTGCGCAACGGCCATCGCGTCAGCCTCATCCCCGCCATCAACCTTGCCAACATCAGCGAGTTTTCCATCGTCATTGCCGCCGTCGGTCTCAAGGACAACCACATCAGTCATGAGGCGCAGACGCTCATCGTGCTCGCGTTCGCCGTCACCGCGACCATCTCCACCTACAAGATTTCCTACAATTACGAACTCCAGAAGCTGCTGAGCCGCTGGCTGAAACGCAGCGGCGTGCCCGACCTCGACCAGATGGAACAGAGCGTGGCCGCCGTGCGGCCGCAGGTGATGTTGCTGGGATTTGCCAAGGTGGCCAGTTCGCTGCTGGAGGAAATCGAGCGACACGCGCCGGCGCTCAAGGAGCGGATGGCGGTGGTCGATTTTAATCCCGAAGCCGTCCACGAATTGCGGCGGCGCGGCATCAGTGTCCACTACGGTGACATCGGCCACGCCGATTCGCTGCGCCACGCCGGCATTGGCGAGGCCGAAATCGTCGTCTGCACCATTCCCGACCATTACCTGAAGGGCATTAGCAACCGGCATATCCTGCAGTTGATCCGCCAGCTCAACCCGAATTCGAAGGTCATTGTGACGGCGGAGACCCTGGTCTCTGCACGCGAGTT
>CAZAAF010000544.1:0-381 GCA_964482575.1 uncultured Verrucomicrobiota bacterium
TCGCGACGGGGTTCCAGTCCGGCCCAAACCCATCCGTGATCCAAGTGCGGTAGGTCCCAGCCTTGTGAGTGAGGAACACCCCATTGTGCGGCTCGCCCGCGCAGGCGCGGAAGAGCATCACCGGTGTGCCGTCGGGGGAGCCCTTGGGGACGCCCTCGATGCAGTCCGGGGCCGCGGGGAAGCTCAAATCGGTCTCAACTTTGCCGGCGACCCAGGCCTCGCTGGAGAAGGAATACAGCTTGCGTTCGGTTCGCCCCGTCAAGCCGGGTGGCGCTTTTGGAAATCCGCGCGAACTGTAGATGGTCTTTCCGTCGGCGCTGAAGCCGGCGTCGGCGTCGCCGCTCTGCTCCATCCCGCTGGGCGTGTAGTTGGGACCGCCGT